>JALUTW010000126.1 GCA_027021685.1 Chromatiales bacterium
TACAGTAGCCAAACTGTAGCCAATATCGTGCCAGCCGGTCGAAACCGGGACCGGACGGCAACTTGTTGAAAACACGGCACCTGGATGTTGGTTCGGGCAGCGCCGGGGTGCCGGAAAACCGGCGCCGGTTGCCAAATGCAACGGCTTGTCAGGGATGCTGGCGGTGCGCCACCAGGCGGGCTTCGGGCACGAGCAGGTTGATGGCGGTGGCCAGCTCGAGGCAGATGCCGGGAGCCGGCCGCACGGACACCCACAGGACGTTGAGCTTCAGGTTGAGGTCGGCGAAGACCACCACGTGCCGGTAGCGTTCCAGCACCTGTTGCAGCCGCCGCACCGTCTGCTCCACCTGTTCCCGGGGGCGCTGGCCCAGGCGGGGGATGAGCATCATGAAATCGGTGAGCAGGCACCCGTCGGCATCCCGCAGGGGCACCCGTTTCCACAACGGCTCGGCTGGAGCCAGGCCCGGCCGGGTCAGCCGGTGAGAGCGCGTCTTCGTCAACGTGTGTCCCATCGGGTGCCGGTCCCGTTGCCACCGTGCCGGCCACCCGGCAGGATGGGGTGAATGGAGAAGCCCTCGATGCAAGCCTCGTCCACCCACCGGTGCCTGTCAACCTGGCTCGTCGCCGGGCTGCTGTTCTGGCCGGGCGCCGCGGCCCGGGCCGGAGCCGTGGCCGACGTGCACGTGCACTACAACTGGGACCAGGCCGAGCTCGTGGACCCCGCCGAGGCGGTGCGCCGCCTGGAGGCCGAGGGGGTGGTGCTGGCGGCGGTGTTCTCCACGCCTTCGGACATGGCGCGGCGGCTGCACCAGGCCGCACCCGGCCGGGTGGTGCCCTTGTACAGCCCCTATGTCACGCCGGCGGCCCGCCACACCTGGTATGCCGACGAGTCCCTGCCGGTACGGGTGCGGGAGGCCCTCGCCGAGGGGCCGTACCGGGGGATCGGCGAGGTGCACCTGATCCCGGGCATCGGGCCGCGCCGCGACAATCCCGTGCTGGGGCGCCTGCTGGCCCTGGCCCGGGAGTTCCGCGTGCCGTTCGTGATCCATACCGAGGCCAGCGACTGGCGCTATTTCCTGCCCCTGTGCCGGCGCTGGCGGGAGGTCCGCTTTCAATGGGCCCACGCCGGCGGCATCCTGCCGCCGGCGCAGGTGGCCCGCCTGCTGGCGGCCTGTCCCAATGTGTGGGCGGACCTCTCGGCCCGCGATCCCTGGCACTACGGCGGCCTGACGGATGAGGCCGGCCGCCTGCTGCCGGGCTGGCGCCAAGTCCTGGAGCGGTTTCCGCGCCGGTTCATGGTGGGCTCGGATCCGGTCTGGGCCGCCCACGAGGTGGAGCGCTGGGACGCGGCCAACGAAGGCTGGGACCATCTGGGCCGGTTGTGGGCCTTCCACCGGCGCTGGCTGGAGGATCTTCCGGCGGACCTGCGCCGGCGCCTGGTGCTGGACAACGCGCTGGAGTTCTACGGAATGGCCCGGGCAGCGAGTGCGTCCAGCCAGTGACGGACGGCGGGCCAGTGGGCGGCCAGGCCCTTGTAGCGCCGCTGGGCCGGAGACATGGAATCCAGGGCGCGGATGAGGGCGTCCAGCTCTGCATCGTCCAGCGCCGTCACGTCGGTGAAGCGGGTGCGGATGGTGAACAGGACCAGGCGGGTCCCGGGCAGGCCGGACAGGGCCTGGCGTTCCACGCGCACGAAGAGGCGCGGCCGGGACGGGTCGAAGCGGCGGCCCTGCCAGGCTTCGGGGTCGTGGCCCGGCGGCGGCTCCGGGTGGTGGTTGAGACGGGTGTCGGTGGCCAGGCCCCAGGCGAAGCGCACGTAGGGCCCTTTTTCCAGCGCCGCCTGCAGCAGCACCGGGCCCCGGGCCCGCGTGCGTTCCATCCCGGGCACCGGGGCGTGGAGCGCGGCGAAGTCCTGGCCCAGCTTGCCCGCCGGCGCCCAGTGATTGGGGAAGCACACGTGCAGCGCACACACGCTGTCGCCGCTGCCCACGCGCACCAGCACCAGGTCTTCCTGCACCTGGCACGCAAGCGCATCGAAGATCCCGGCGTAAGGCGGCCGGTGGCCGCCACCCCGGGCCGCCTGCAGTCTCCCCTGGTCGTCCACCTCGAGGATCTCGCCGCTGGGACGGCAATGGAGCCGTCCGCCCCCGGACACCGGCGTCCACGTGAACAGGTCCGGAGATTCCCGCGACAGGGTTTCGATGATGAAGCGGGCGAGGGCGCCTTCCTCGCCCGGCGCCAGCGCGGTGGCGACGTACTTGTGCAGGGCCTCGGCCCGCGCTTCGTGCTTGGCCTCGAGATAGCCGGGCCACTCGCAGTCCACCTGGAACAGGTGGCCATCAAGCCGCCCGTTGCCGAAGTCCGTGCCCAGGCGGTGCAGCCCCGGTCCGGTCTCGTAGCGTCCGGACAGCCAGGGCCGGTAACGGGCCGGCGGCGGCAGGGGATGGTGGAGGGGCGCTGCTGGAGTCACGGGGACGGGCGTCGGACGGGTGTGTGGGGCCGGGATCCAGTACCATTTGGTCCATGGGCTGGAAGCGCACACGGTAACACTTTTGAACTCACTCATGCACAGGGGGCCCGGCCGGGGTGGAGACGAGGGCCTGCTGCACGTTCTCGCCGACGGCCGGTTTCATTCCGGGGCCGAGCTGGGGCGCCGGCTGGGGGTGTCGCGGGTCGCGGTGTGGAAGCGCCTGCGCCGCCTGGATGAACGCCTGGGCCTGGGACTGGAGGCGGTGCGTGGTCGTGGATACCGCCTGCCCCGGCCCCTGGAGTTGCTGGAGGCCGACCGCATCCGTGGTGGCCTGCCACCGGCCCTGAGAGCACGGGTCCGGGTGGAAACCCACCTGTCGCTGGATTCCACCAATGCCCATCTGCTGGCCCGCGGTCTGGCCGGGGCGCCCTCGGGCTGTGCCTGCTTCGCCGAGCACCAGCGCGCCGGGCGCGGGCGGCGTGGCCGCGGCTGGGTGTCGCCTTTCGGCTGCAACGTCTACGGGTCCCTGCTGTGGCGGTTCGATGCCGGCCCCGCCGCCCTGGGCGGGCTGTCCCTGGCCGTGGGCGCGGCGCTGGCCGAGGCGGTGGAGCGCCTGGCCGGGGTGGAGCTGGGCCTCAAGTGGCCCAACGATCTCCTCCTGGGCGGGCGCAAGCTGGGCGGCGTGCTGGTGGAGGTGCGCGGCGAGCAGAACGGGCCCACCCTGGCGGTG
>JALUTW010000127.1 GCA_027021685.1 Chromatiales bacterium
CGCCTCATGCCCCTGCACAAGGGGCTGTTCGTGGAGTCCAACCCCATCCCGGTCAAGTGGGCCCTGCACGAAATGGGACGGATCCCGGAAGGCATCCGCCTGCCCCTGACCCCGCTTTCGCCGCAGTACCGCGAGCCGCTGCGCCGGCAGCTTCGCGAAGCCGGCCTGTTGTCCTGATGATAGAGGTAACTGTTTGATGCAGCGAGGTTTGCGTGTCCTGCGCCAGCTGGGACCGGTGGTGCTGGCGGTGGTCGTGGCGGGTTGCTCCAGCACCGGGCGCAAGGCGGTGTACGAAGGGGTCCGGCCGGAGAAGCCCCTGGAGGTGCCGCCGGAGCTGAGCCTGCCGCGCCAGGGCCATGACACTGCCGGCGGCACCGGCAGCGCCACCTGGTCCGGCTATCTCCGCGGCGCGGAGGCCACCGGAACGGCGGGCCCGGTGCCGGCACCGCCGCCGCCGGGCGTGCGGCTGGAGCGGGACGGCGCCCTGCGCTGGCTGGTCATCGATGCCCCCCCGGAGCGGGTGTGGGAGCGGGCCCGGGCCTTCCTCGAACACCTGGGGTTCGAGATCAAGCGCGCCGATCGGCGCCTGGGCGTGCTGGAGACCAACTGGCAGGAGAACAAGGCCGACGTGCCGGCCAACTGGTTCTCCCGGCTCCTGTCCAAGCTGTACAGCTCCGGGCTCATGGATCGCTACCGGGTGCGCATCGAGCCGGCGGAGGGGGGCGGCAGCCTGGTGTTCATCGCCCACCGCGGCCTGCGCGAGGTGGTTTCAGGCGGGGACAGCGACGAGATCGCGGTGACCGAGGGCTGGACCCTGCGCGATCCGGACCCGGAGCTGGAGCTGGAGATGCTGCAGGAATTCGCGGCCTTCTACGGCGGCGAGCAGGCCGCCCGCCAGGTGGCGGCACAGGCCGCCAGCGGCGGTTCCCGCGGACGGCTGGAGGACTCCGGGGGCAGTCTGCGGCTGGTGCTCGACGAGGGCTTCGACCGGGCCTGGCGCCTGGTGCAGATCGGCCTGGACCGCCTGGGCGTGGAGGTGGTGGACCGGGATCGCTCCGCCGGCCGTTTCATCATCGTCCTTCCGGAAGAGCTGCGGCCGCAGCAGGGAGGCTGGTTCTCCCGCCTCCTGGGGGGCGGGAAACAGGACCCCGGCCGGCTGGTGCTGAGCGTCAGCGGTGATGCCGCGCGCAGCCAGGTGGGCCTGGGCCGCGCTGAGGGGGGCGAGGTGGATCCGGCATTGGTCCGGTCGGTGCTGGAGCACCTTCTGGACGCCATGCGCTGAACCGGCACACCGTGGCCGGGCAGGGCCCGGCAAAGGGGGGAGGGTTGCGTTTTGCGTGTCTGGGCAGCGGCAGCCGCGGCAACGCCCTGGTGGTGGAATCGGGGACCACGCGGCTGCTGGTGGACTGCGGTTTTTCCGCCAGCGAGACCCGGCGCCGCCTGGGCCGGCTCGGACTGGCCCCGGACGATCTGACTGGAGTGCTGGTGACGCACGAGCACGGCGACCATATCCGCGGGGTGGCGGCGCTGGCACGACGGCACGGGTTGCGGGTATGGGCCACCCATGGGACCGCCCGGGCACTGGAGGGCGAGGACCTGGCCATGACACGCATTGCGGTGGACACTCCGTTCGCCGTGGACGGACTCCAGGTGCAGCCCTTCCCGGTGCCCCACGATGCGCGCGAACCCTGCCAGTTCGTGTTCAGCGACGGTCACCGCCGGCTGGGCATGCTCACGGACACCGGTGCGGTGACGCCCCACATCCGCCGGCGGCTGGCGGATTGCCAGGCCCTGGTCCTGGAGTGCAACCATGACCCGGACATGCTCGCCAGCGGCCCGTATCCCGATGCCCTCAAGGCACGGGTGGGCGGCCGTTTCGGGCACCTGAGCAACGCCCAGGCCGGCGAGCTGCTGGCGGCGGTGGCGGGACCGCGCCTGACCCACGTGGTGGCGGCACACCTGTCGGAAAAGAACAACACGCCGGCCCTGGCCCGGGCCGCGCTGGGGGCGGCGCTCGGCTGCAGCAGCGAATGGATTGCAGTGGCGGAGCAGGACCGGGTGCTGGCATGGCGCTCGCTGGCGGCCAACTGACGGTGTAGGATATCCGGGCCATGGAAAAGCGCGAACAGCTCTACACCGGCAAGGCCAAGACGGTCTACGCCACGGACGAGCCGGATCACCTGATTCTGCACTTCCGCAACGACACCTCGGCCTTCGACGGCGAGAAGGTGGCACAACTCGACCGCAAGGGCCGGGTCAACAACCGCTTCAATGCCTTCATCATGGAGCGCCTGGCGGAGGCCGGCATTCCCACCCATTTCGAGCGCCTGCTCGGCGACGAGGAGGCCCTGGTCAAGCGGCTGGAGATGCTGCCGGTGGAGTGCGTGGTGCGCAACTACGCCGCCGGCAGCCTGTGCCGGCGCCTGGGGGTGGAGGAAGGTCTGGCCCTGGAACCACCGGTGTTCGAGTTCTTCCTCAAGAACGATGCCCTCCATGACCCCATGATCAACGAATCCCACATCCGGACCTTCCGCTGGGCCACGGACGACGAGGTGGTGGAGATGAAGGATCTCAGCCTTCGCATCAACGGGATCCTCACCCGGTTGTTTGCCGATGCCGGCCTCCTGCTGGTGGATTTCAAGCTCGAGTTCGGCCGCTTCCACGGCCGCCTGCTGCTGGGCGACGAGTTCTCTCCCGACGGTTGCCGCCTGTGGGATGCGGAAACGCGCACCAGGCTGGACAAGGACCGCTTCCGCCAGGGGCTGGGCGGGGTGGTGGAGGCCTACGAGGAAGTGGCGCGCCGCCTGGGCATTCCCCTGGACTGAGTCTGTTTCCCCGTTTCCCTTTCCTTCATCCCGACCTTTTTCAACGCACCGACCCGGCGCAGGGCCGGGTTCGGCCGTGCCAAATCAAGCGCTTGCGCAGCCGGTTTCCGGGCGGTACATCCGCGCCCCGTCCACGCAGGCTGTTTTTCAGCTGCCTGCTAAAGCCGGCGAGGCTCGGGACCGATAATGCTCGTAGCTGAATCCGCCCGGTGCCCCGGCCCCGGGCCTCAGGGGCAAGGAGCTGCGGTAATCCACATGAATATCAGTAACATGCGAATTTTCGACCTGTTTTCCCGCCTGCGCATCAGTCACAAGCTGGCGCTGGGGTTCGGGGTGGTTCTGGTG
>JALUTW010000128.1 GCA_027021685.1 Chromatiales bacterium
CCGCTACCTCAGCCCCGACCCCATCGGCCAGGCGGGCGGCCTCAACCTCTACGCCTACGCCGACGCCGATCCCGTCAACCGCATCGACCCCCGCGGCCTCTACGAGATCGACGTCCACTACTATCTCACCTACTTCCTCGCGCGCATGGCCGGCCTCCCGCCCCGGCTCGCCCTCACCATCGCCCTCGCCACCCAATACATCGACGACAACCCGCTCACGGAACCGATCCATTCGCTCGAAGGCATCCTGGTGCTTCCCAATACTATTGCATTGCCACTCTATCATTTCACCCAGTCGCCGGCGGACGACCGGACCACCGATCCGGCGACGCGGTTCAAGGATCCATGGAACCCCCAGCTCGATCGTCTGCTGCGGCCCTTCTCCTATACCTGGCTCTCGCCCTGCCAGCGGGCGCAGTTCCTCGGTGAGTTCCTGCACGCCTTCGAGGACACGTTCTCGCATCGCGATGCCGACCGCGAAAAAAAGAATAGAGACAACGAGCCGTACCCGCCGGTTTCACGGGATGGCTGGAAGGTGAAATTCGGGCATATGGATGACAATCACGATCCCGACCAGACCTATGACGTGCGGGAGTTCGAGTGGAATGAGGAGCGGACGCTGCGGATGGCACGGGAAGTGTTCGAGCGCCTGCGTGCGCTATACGGGCTGCAGGCCTACGACCGGGACGGCTTCCCGATCGAGTTCGAGGATATCGAGCCGACGATACGCGCGTTCATGCTGGTAGGAAAGGAGGAGGCGGCGGATGCGCCCCGTTGGCAGGACAGTGAGGCGGGGGCGCTAATCAACGGAGAGGATGCCGACCCGGAAGCCTATCGTGCGCGCAAGGCGGCCGAGCTTGCTGGCAAGCGAAAAGTGCTGGACGAGGCGCTGGCCAGGTACGGGATGGAGCCGATCCCGGAGTATGATGAGGCAGAGGCGGCGGCGAACCGGCGGCGTTACTTGGGCGATCTCACGCATGAACCAGATGACGCCCGAGATCCGTACGAGGGGATTCTGCTTCCAGAGGATGCTTATCCAATCGAACTGATGGAAGATTAGTGGGGTGAAGGCGTTCTTGGGAGTGACATTGGGCGTCATCGTTGGATTTTTTCTGGCGGTACTACAGGTATCGCCGACCCTAGCCCTCCCTCTGTTCGATATTTATTGGGGACCTCTTAGTTGGACCGGCTTACTAGTGCCAATCGGTATGCCCTTGTGGTGGGGGTTCCTGTTTTTTGCCGCGTTTACGCGCCGCAGGAAGCTGGCTGTCACCTTGTATTCCATCCATGTCGTAGGCGGTCCGGCTGCCCGATATGTGTTGGAGGGACAGGCGCCGGCATACCTTCTGAAGCTCTACCATCCCGTTCTGTGGCTCGCTTGGTCGCCGATGGTGGCGTTCACGGTGTGGTATTTCACGATGGCCTTCGGTATCCGGTGGTGCGAGGTGGCAGGACGGGTGCGGTCGCGCTGGCGGGCATGGCATGGTGGCGTGGAGCGATAGGGACATGCGTACGGGCGAGAGAGCGCGGTCGGCCGGGCGCTGCGGGTGGTGGTTGTGGCTCGCAGGTCTCGTGCTCGTGGCGGGCCCGTTCGCGTGCTGGGGTGCTTCGGAGGGTGGCCCCGCGGCGGTGTCTGCTGCGGGCCGGGCAGGAGTGCCGCCGTCGCAGGTGCTGTTCGGCCTGGTGCTGGGGGAAGCGAGCGAGGCGGAGCTCCGGGCACGCATCCCTGGCGTGAGGCGGACCGGGACCGACCCGTACACGGGAGGACCCGTGTACGAGGCGGCGGGGGAGGCTCTGCCCGAGCCGGGGTTCAGCCGGGCGGAGTTCGTCTTCGGGGCCGGGCGGCTCGTTTGTCCTGCTATTGGGGAACGTCATTTGGAGCAAATGTCTGCGGCATCTGTGAGTGTACTCTAAGCCTTCTCTCCGGACAGTCTGTGCGTGGGAGACGAGCTGGAGAGGAGAATCTGAGACGGACGCAGCGGCGAAGCGGGCACGACGACCAGCCGGTTTGATGGCCAGGCGCTGCTCGGCGACTCACTCCAAGGGCTTCGCCACGGCAACGGGCTCGACGAGCGCGACCGCGCAGCCGTGCCGGGCCGGATCGAGCGCATCCGCACCGGTCGGCTCGGGCGGCTCGTCTGGCGGCACGACCCGGCCGGCCGCGTGCTGGCCGCCGCCGGCCCGCGCGGAGCCTGGCGCTACCGCTACGACGGCGCCGGCCGGCTGGTCGAGGCCGTCTTCGGCGACGCACCGCCCCGGGCCGTGGCCGCGGCTACCGCGGGCACGGCCCCCGTGGGCACGGCTTCCGGCCGTGCCGCGCAGCGCATCGTGGCCGGTCCCGCCCCTGCATCCCCCGTGGGCGCGCCTTCCAGGCGCGCACATGCACCCGCCGCCGCGCGCCATGTCTATCGCTGGGACGGTGCGGGGAACCTGGCGGCGGTGGTGCGGCCCGGGCGGGGGCGGGTGCGGCACGTGCTCGATCCCGTCACCGGCCGCATCCGGACCGTGGCGCAGGCGGGACCGGCGGCCAACGGGGCCCTCGCCGCCGACCGCACCCCCACCGCCGCCTCCGGTGGCCCGGGCGCGGCGCCGGCGAAGACGCCCCGGCTCGTCTGGGCGCACGACGCCGCGGGCCGCAGGCGCGCCGACGGAAGATACCGGTACAAGTGGAACCCCGACGGCACGCTCGCCGCGGTGCGCGACCTGCGCACCGGCAGGCTCCTCGCGCGCTACCGCTACGACCTCCTGCGCCGGCGGATCGCCTCCGAATGGCACCGCCCCGACGGCACCGTCACCCGCAGGCTCTACCTCTGGGAAGGCCCGCGGCTGCTCGCCGTCCTCGACGGGGAGGGGAACATTCTCCGGCAGTTCCTCTGGCTCGGCTGGCGGCCGGTGGCGATCCTCACGCCCGGGGGCACGTTCCACGTCCACACTGACCACCGGGGCGCGCCGACGGAGGTGACGGACGAGGAAGGAAGGATCGTCTGGACGGCGGACTACGCCCCGTTCGGAAGGGCACAAGTCGATCCCGACCCGGATGGCGACGGCGAGGCCTTCGTCCTGCATCTGCGCCTGCCGGGCCAGTGGGAGGACCCGGCGACGGGGCTGCACTACAACCTCGCGCGCTGGTACGA
>JALUTW010000129.1 GCA_027021685.1 Chromatiales bacterium
GGGAGCGGGAGCAGGAGGTGGCGCGCCTGGGCACCGACGGCTAAGCCCGTATCACCTTTGGGGGGCTCGCCGGCAGGCAACCGACTGATATAGTGAGAAATCCTGCCGGCTTCTGCTCGGAGCGGCCTGGATGTCCATGATAGTCTTTTTATTTCATATATTTATGTTATATTTTTAATGTAGATTCACAACCAGAGACAGGCACCCAGGAAAAATGCGTCCATCCCAGCTCTTCACCGTCCTCGAAAAGGAGTTCGATTCCACGCGCCACGGCCACCACACCCCGGTGATGATCTGGGGTCCGCCGGGTGTGGGCAAGTCGCAGATCATCGCCCAGGTGGCGGAAAAGCACCGGGTCCCGGTCATCGACATCCGCCTGTCGCAGATGGAGCCCTCCGACCTGCGGGGCATCCCGTTCCGCGAGGGGGACAAGGTGGAATGGGCGGTGCCGGCCATGCTGCCCGATGCCGAGCGCCACGGGCCGGAGGGCATCCTGTTCCTGGACGAGATCACCTCGGCCCCGCCCAGCGTCTCGGCCGCGGCCTACCAGCTCATCCTCGACCGCCGCCTGGGCGAGTACGAGGTCCCGGAGCGCTGGGCCATCTTTGCCGCCGGCAACCGCCAGGGTGACCGCGGGGTGACCTATACCATGCCGGCCCCGCTGGCCAACCGCTTCGCCCACTTCGAGTTCGATCTCAACCTGGACGACTGGGTGAGCTGGGCCTACGCCCACGGCATCGACGACCGGGTCATCGCCTTCCTGCGCTTCCGGCCCGACCTGCTGTTCGAGTTCGATCCCGCCCACAACCCGGTGGCGTTTCCGTCGCCGCGCTCGTGGGAGTTCGCCCACCGGGCGCTGCAGAAGTTCGGCGACCACGGCGAGCTGCTGCTGGGCGCACTGCAGGCCTGCGTGGGCGAGGCGGCCGGCGTGGAGCTGTATGCCTTCGTACAGAACCTGGACAAGATGCCGGACCTGGACGCCATCACCCGCGGCGAGGAGGTGGCGGTGCCCGAGGAGATCGACCTGCAGTACGCCGTGGCCTCGGCACTGGTGGGACGGGCGCTCAAGGTCAAGGGCACCGACCAGGCCGACACGGTGCAGGGCCACATCCTCGACTACGCGCGCCGATTTCCCCAGCGCGAGATGGGTGTGATGCTGGTCTCCGACATGCACCGCGCCATCGGCGAGGACCTGTTCTCGGTGCCGCAGTTCTCCCAGTGGGCCAACGCGGTGGCCGATCTCATGCTGTACGAGGGCTGAGGTCGGCACCGTCATGGCCCGCTCGCGCAAGGAGATCGAGACCCGGCTCGCCGCGGCGCGCACCCGGCTCATCATCGACAAGCCGTTCCTGGGCGCACTGGTGCTGCGCCTGCCCATGATCGCGGGCGATCCCAAGTGGTGCAAGACCACCGCCACCGACGCCCGGGGCTTCTACTACAACCCCGACTACATCGACAGCCTCAACCTGGAGCAGACCCAGTTCGTACTGGCCCACGAGGCCCTGCACTGCGCGCTGTCCCACTTCGCCCGCCGCGGCACCCGTGACAAGCACCGCTGGGACGTGGCCTGCGACTACGCCATCAATCCCATCCTCATGGAGGACGGCCTGCAGCCGCCGCCGGGCGCCCTCTACGAAAAGACCTTCGAGGGCATGACCGCGGACGAGATCTACCCTTATATAGAGGAGATGCCGGAGCAGGAGCCCCTGGACCAGCACCTCTACGACGACGAGCGCGACAGCGAGGGCCGCGGCCAGCCCCAGGGCAGCGGCGGGGCCCAGGGGCGGCAGCAGCAGGGCGAGGGCCGCGAGCCGCAGCGGCAGAAATCGGAGCAGGGCGCCCAGGGCGAGAGCCCGCAGCAGCAGGAGGAGGGTGGCCAGGCCGAGGGCGCGCCCAAGCCCTCCCCCCTCACCCCCAGCGAGCAGGAGAAGCTGCGCATCCAGTGGCAGCAGCGCCTGGCCGGGGCGGCCCAGCAGGCGATGCAGGCGGGCAAGCTGGGCGGCGGCATGGCACGCATGATCGACTACCTGCTGCAACCGGAGCTGCCATGGCGCGCGCTGCTGGCACGCTACCTGTCCTCGGTGGCGCGCGACGACTACAGCTACGTGCGGCCCTCCACCCGCCGCGGCGATCCCGCCATCTTTCCCAGCCTGCGCAGCGCCGCCATCGACATGGTGGTGGCAGTGGATGTGTCCGGCTCCGTGAGCGAGAAGGAGATCGGCCAGTTCATCTCCGAGATCGACGCCATCAAGGGGCAGCTCCGTGCCCGTATCGTGCTCCACGCCTGTGATGCCAACCTGGTCCCCGACGGCCCCTGGTATTTCGAACCGTGGGAGGAGTTCCGGCTGCCGCGCAAGTTCGAAGGCGGTGGTGGCACCTCGTTCAAGCCCGTGTTCCAGTGGGTGGACGGCCTCGACCGCCAGCCGGACCTGCTGGTCTACTTCACCGACGCCCAGGGCGAGTTTCCCGAGCAGCCGCCCAATTACCCGGTCATCTGGCTGGTCAAGGGCAAGTCGCCGGTGCCCTGGGGCGAACGCGTGCAGCTCAACTGAGCCCGGCGATCCGCGGCGGAAGAGGAATCCGGTGTGGTCGCTGTGCCATCGCACCCTGCGCACGGCGGAACCTTCTTCGCGGCCAGGGGCCGCTCCTACAAACCAACAACACATCTGAAGGAGCGCTGCCCCGGCGTGATGTGGCCCCGTCCGTGATGTAAACGCAGAGAGCGCCGGGACGCAGAGGACGCAGAGATTGTTGTAGTTGAGATAAAATCGATACCGGTAAAATTCTGGCGGGCTGCCACGCAATGGGCATCGCGCAGGGTGTACTGGCAAAGCCTTCGCAGCGTCCCATCCGGTGCGTTCGCAGGCGAACGCACCCTGAGGCCTTGAGCCTGTAGCATGGATTCAACCCTGCGGTATTCTGTCTTCTGTCTTCCGTCCTCTGACCTCTGTCCTCTGAACGGGGCCGCCGCTAGTCGACGATCTCCACGCCGCGCCAGAACGCCACATGGTCGCGGATGAGTTCCGCGGCCGGACTGGGATCCGGATAATACCAGGCGGCGTCGGTGTTCACGGCACCGTCCACGACCACGTCGAAATAATGGGCCTCGCCCTTCCACGCGCACCGGCTCACGG
>JALUTW010000130.1 GCA_027021685.1 Chromatiales bacterium
ACCTACAACCCCTTCACCCGCCGCTACAGCCTGGGCCGCGACATCGACGTCAACTACCTGGTCCACTGCCAGCCCCGCGATGACTGATTTTCCCTTCACTCCGGCCCTCTCCCCCGGAACGGGTGAGAGGGAAACAACCGGTGCCGTCATGGCACCGGGGCTGCGGCCTGGCCCGGAACAACCGTCCCCTCTCCCCCTTGGGGGAGAGGGCCGGGGTGAGGGGGGATCGATATCTCGTCCCTTGTCCCCTGCTCCCCGCCCCTGCCCTCATGCCCCGTGACCTCCGCGCGGTGCTGTTCGACCTGGACGGCACCCTGGCCGACACCGCCCCCGACCTGGCGTGGGCACTCAACCAGGTGCGCCGTGAACAGGGCCTCGCACCGCTGCCCTTCGAGCACATCCGCCCGGCGGTGTCCCACGGCAGCCGCGCCCTCATCGAGCGCGGCTTCAGCCTGGCGCCGGACGATCCCCGCTTCGAGCCCCTGCGCCGGCGCCTGCTGGATCTCTACCGCGCCAACCTGGCGCGCGAGACACGCCTGTTCGACGGCATGGACGAGGTCCTGGCCGAGCTGGAGGCCCGGGGCCTGCACTGGGGCGTGGTCACCAACAAGCCGGCCTGGCTCACCGAGCCGCTGCTGGCGGCCCTGGAACTGGACCATCGCGCCGCCGCCATCGTCAGCGGCGACACCGTGGACCAGCGCAAGCCCCACCCGGCCCCGCTCATCCACGCCTGCGAACTGGCCGGCACCGACGCCGCCCACTGCCTCTACGTGGGCGATGCCCGGCGCGACATCGAGGCCGGCCGTGCCGCCGGCATGCACACCCTGGTGGCCCTGTTCGGCTACCTGGACGAGGACGACGACCCCGCCACCTGGAGCGCGGACGCCCTCGTCGCCACCCCCGCCGACATCCTCCGCTGGATCGACACCGCCGATTGACACTGCACCGCGTCCTTCTCGTCCCTCGTCCCTCGTCCCCTGTCCCCGGCGCCGCAGGCGCCCTGGGAGAGGGCCAGGGTGAGGGGGGCTCAACACCTCCTCCCTCGTCTCGGCCACCTCCGCCTGTGCTAGCATCACTCCATGTCCGAGACCCTCTCCGGCGACGTCCTGTTCCTGGTGCTGATCCTGCTGCTGCCGGTGGCCGCCCTGCTCGGCTGGCTGCTGGGCCACCTGCGCGCCCAGCGCCGCCTCGCCGCCCTGGCCGGGGAGAAGACCCGGCTCGAGACCGCCCTCGAGCTGGAGCGGCGCAACGCCGAGGAAAAGCTCCAGGCCCTGACCGAGGCCCGGGCCCAGCTCGCCGACACCTTCAGCGCCCTGTCGCAGGAGGCGCTCAAGCACAACACCGAGCATTTCCTCAAGCTGGCGCAGGAAAACCTCAAGCGCTTCCACGAGCAGGCCCGAAGCCAGTTGAGCGAAAAGGAAAAGGCGGTGGAACACCTGGTCAGACCCATCCGTGAGGCATTGGAGAAGACCGAGGCCCAGATCCGGGCCATGGAGAAGGAGCGCAAGGAGGCCTATGGCGCCCTGCACAAGCACCTGGAGACCATGGCCGAGACCCAGCGGAGCCTGCAGGACGAGACGCGCCAGCTCGTGCAGGCCCTGTCACGCCCCGAGGTGCGCGGCCAGTGGGGCGAACTCACCCTCAAGCGCCTGGCCGAGCTGGCCGGCATGGTGGAGCACTGCGACTTCTATCCCCAGGAGCACGTGCGCGGCGAGGACGGTGCGGTGCGGCCAGACATGGTGGTGCGCATGCCCGACCGGCGCGACATCGTGGTGGACGCCAAGACCCCGCTGGACGCCTACCTCAAGGCCCTGGGCGAGACCGACGGCGAGGCCCGCCAGCGCCACCTCCAGGCCCACGCCCGCCAGGTGCGCGAGCGCATCCGCGAGCTGGCGAGCAAAGGCTACTGGTCCCAGTTCAAGCAGGCGCCCGACTTCGTCGTGCTGTTCATCCCCGGCGACCAGTTCCTGGCCGCAGCCCTGGACCAGGATCACGAGCTGCTGGAGTACGCCCTGCGCCAGAAGGTCATGCTCGCCACACCCACCAGCCTCGTCGCCCTGCTGCGCGCCATCGCCTACGGGTGGCGCCAGGAACAACTCGCGGAAAACGCCGAACACATCCGCCAGGTGGGCGAGGAACTCTATGCCCGCCTGCTCGCCTTCACCGAGCACCTGACCAGGGTGGGACGCAGCATCGAGTCCACGGTCAGGAACTACAACGCCGCCGTGGGCTCCTTCGAGCGCCGCATCCTGCCCGGCGCCCGCAGGTTCGGCGAGCTGGGCGTCCACGCCGACAAGCCCCTGCCCGAACCGGACCAGGTGGAACAGACCCCGAGGGCGCTGGACACCTCCCGGGACGATCCGGCCAAGCAGGACGGCTGAACCCGAGCATCACGTGGCAGCCGCTGGCCACACCGGACCCTGCGCCGGCCCGGTATCGCGCCTCGCGTTCAATGGCCGCTGCTTCCACCCTGTTACCGCCCTTCCTGTTCCATTTTCTTCAGGTTTTCCAGCAGATCCTTCACCGCCCTTCCGGCGTCTTCCGGCGTGAATTCGCCTTCCGTGTCTCCATACTTGTGCTGCATTTGCTGTTCGAGCTCGCTCATGAAACGGCGGGCGGCGATTTCGGTGCCCAGCAGCGACAGGGCAGCAAGCACGCCAAGAATGCCGAACACGCCCCAGGCCAGGGCCGGCTTCCGGCCGTGGACGTGAATGGTGGCGAGCACGATGAGAACGGTGGGCCACAGGATCTGGACCAGCGTACCGACGTATGGGATCCCCGACACGAGCGCCGCCACCGGGGCGTAGCCATAGGCGTAGGCCGCACACCGGTAGGCCGTTTCGTAATCCTCCTCGCTCCCCATGAGTTTCCAGATGACGAACAGGATGGCCGCCCCAATGAAGCTGCCGATGGCCGCCAGAATGGGCAACAGCACCAGCCCGGCGATACCGGCGGCAAACATGCCGGCCGGCCCGACACCCACCATGCCCAGCACCACCTGCACCAGTGCGGTGATCACGGCGATCACGATCACGTAGATCAGCGGGGCACCGAACCCTCCCTGCCTGGGCATCTGTTGAAAGAACCCGGCCGGGTCCGTGATCACCCGTCTCGTGTAATC
>JALUTW010000131.1 GCA_027021685.1 Chromatiales bacterium
TTCGTCGACCGGCTGCGCCGCGCCGGCCGCAGCCCCCTGGGTCACCTGGATGCCGATACCCCGGAGGGCATGGAGCGGCTGGAGGAGGCCGCGCCCGGTCCCGAAGTGCTCACCGAGCAACAACTGGAGATCCGGCGTGTCCAGGCCGCGCTGGACGCCCTCAACCCCCATTTCCGCGCCGTCCTCGTGCTACACGACGTGGAGGGCTTCACCCTGCAGGAACTCTCGCCCGTCCTCGACGCGCCCCTGGGCACCCTCAAGTCGCGCCTGCACCGGGCCCGCCGTGCCCTGCGCGACCGGCTCCGGCGGGAACCTTTTGCCGGGACGGAGCGTGTAATCATGCGGAGGCGAATGAAATGAACTGCCAGCACGTCAGGCCACTGCTCGACGACTACGCCGCCCGGCGCATCCCGCCCCTGCAGCAGGACGCCGTGGCCCGGCACCTGCGCGAGTGCACCGGCTGCCGGGCGGCGCTGGAGGAGGCACGCCTCCTGCAGCAGCGGCTGCGCGACCTGCCGGTGCCGCCGCCGCGGCCCGGTTTCGAGGAGCGCGCGCTGGCCCGCCTGGAACGGCAGGAGACGGCGCGGCGCCCGCTGCTGCCGGCGTGGCTCGCGGCCGGCCTGGGCGCGGCGGTGGCCGCCACCCTGGTGCTGTGGCTGGCGGGTGCCGGCCCCTGGAGCCGGCATGCCGGGGATGCCATCGTGGCCACGGTGCAGGTCCCGGCGGGCCAGGTGCACCGGGTGCGGCTGGTGTTCCACGTCCCGGCGCCGCTGGAAAACGCCACCCTGGCGCTGCGGCTGCCGGACAACGTGGAACTGGCCGGCCAGCCCGGGCGCCGGGAGCTGCGCTGGTCCGCCTCGCTGCGCCCCGGCGCCAACCGCCTGGAGCTGCCGCTCCGGGCGCGGGGACCCGGCCGCGGCACCCTGACCGCGGCCATCGAGAATGCCGGGCACAGCCGCCGCTTCGGTGTGATCATCGAAACCGCGGCCGCCGATACCGGCCCGGTACCGGATTCGCCACCGCAGGATGCCCGCTCGGCGCCTGCGGCCATCACCGTATCAACCTGACGAGGAGCGTGACCATGAAACACCTGCCCACACTGCTCACCAGCACAGCCCTGGCCCTGGTTCTGGGCCTGCCCCAGCCGGCCCCGGCCTCGCCGGATGACCTGGACGACGTGACCATGGAAGTCATGGAGCACGACGATCCCGACGAGATCATGCACGACATCCCCCTGCCCGGCGAGCATGCGGACAAGGATGAACACAAGCACGACGGTGCTCACGAGGAGGAAGAGCACCACGACGAGGACATGGACGACGATGACAAGCACGGTGACGAGGACAAGGAGGATCGCGATGATGACAAGGATGACCGCGACGATGACAAGGATGACGACAAGGGGGATCGCGAGGACGGCAAGGAGGATCGCGAAGACGACATGGACGACGGCAAGAACGGCTGATTGACTCCCGCCGCCGGATCGGTGCCGCAACGCCAGCGGGCGTTGCGGTGTTCCGGTTGACACACCGCCTCCCCTCCGGGGGAGGTTTCTTTTTTTGATCCAGTCCGCTTGCCGCCCGAACCCGATGCAATACAATGCCGGTCCCGATGTTGTCCATCGTCACGGAGCCTGTTTCATCATGTCCCTGCCGCGACTCCTGCCCGTGTTGCTGTTCCTGGTCCTTTCACTGCCTGCGCCGGCCGAAGCCGTCCCGAAGGGAGACACGGCGTTCCGACAGGGGGTTCAGGCATTCAAGCGCGAGGATTACAGGCAGGCGCTCGAGGCCTTCGAACGCGCCTGGCGGGCCGGCATGCGCAGGCCGTCGCTCTACTACAACCTCGGTGTCTGCCACTACAAGCTGGGCCACCTCGACCGGGCCCGCTCGTTCTTCAGGCCGCTGGCCGGAACCCCCGGGTTCCGCCAGCTGGCCTGGTACAACCTGGGTCTCGTCGCCCTGAAGCAGGGCCGTGACGCCGAGGCCCGGCGCTGGCTGCGCAGGGCCGCCGCGGGCAGCAACCCCAGGGTGGCGGCGCTGGCGCGGCGCAGCCTGCACCGGCTGGAACCGGCACGGCCGTGGCGCGCCGGTGCCGACCTCGCCCTGGGCTACGACGACAACGTGCTGTTGCGCGCCGACGACGTGCCCACCCGGGACGGCGACAACTACCTGGACCTCTATCTCTGGGGCGATTACAGGCCCGAGCCCGACACCCGCGTGGGTGCCTTCTTCAGCCGCCAGGACTACCTGGACGTGAATGCCGGCGACTTCCAGCAGCTCGGCGTGACCGCCGCCCGCACCTTCCGCCACGCCGGCTGGCGCCTGGTGCCGTCCCTGCGCCTCACCTCCAGCCGGCTGGGCGGCGTCGGTTATCAGGACATTGTCGATTTCCGCTTCACGGCCAGGAAAAGGCTGGACGGCCGGCGTCGCCTGGTCCTGCGCGTGCGGCACAGCAGCATCGACTCCGGTGACCCCGTCTACGATCCCTTCCAGGGCACGCGCCAGCAGTTCCGGGCCGATTACCACCTGCCCGTGAAGGCCGGGCGGCTGCGGCTGCGCTATCAGCTCGAGCTCAACGACCGCGACGACTCACCCGCGGCCAGCTTCTCCCCCACCCGGCACCAGTTCCGGGCCCGCCTGCGGCGCCGCCTGGGCGGGGACTGGCGCGGCGAGGCGGAACTGGAATACCGGCGCTCGGACTACCCTGCCGCGGCCGGTTTCAGCCGGCAGGACGACCGCTGGCGCCTGCGCCTGGGTACCCGGCGCCGCCTGGACAAGGACACGATGCTGGTTCTGCGGTACACGTATACCGACAACCGGTCCAACCAGGCCAGCCGGGACTACACCCGGCACGATCTCTCCGCCGGCGTGGAATGGCGCTGGTGATGCTTCCCGCGCCCGCTTCACGGAGACTCCACGCAAGGACACACCGGTGACAGCCGCGACCGCCGTCGCTGCATTCATGCCCGCAAGGGCGTTCATGCCCGAAAGGGTGTTTATGCCCGAAAGGGTGTTTATGCGAGCTATAGTCAAATCTGGTGTACGGCGTGGTCAGGCAGCGCTCCTGCTGTCGTCGGTCTCGCTGTTCACTTCGATGCCGTCTCTGAATCTCGCTCC
>JALUTW010000132.1 GCA_027021685.1 Chromatiales bacterium
TGCTGCTGTACACAGCCTTCAACTCGGTGCGCTACGCCACCCTCATCATCGCCAACGTGCCCTTTGCCACCATCGGCGGCATCGTGTCCCTGTTTATCAGCGGCCAGTACCTGTCGGTGCCGTCGGCCATCGGCTTCATCGCCGTGTTCGGCGTCGCCATGCTCAACGGCATCGTGCTCATCAGCTTCATCAACGAGCTGCGGGAGAAGGGGCTGAGCGTGGCAGAGGCCGTGCGGCGCGGGGCCGAACTGCGACTGCGCCCGGTGCTCATGACCGCCAGTGTCGCCATCCTCGGCCTCGTGCCCATGCTCCTGTCCTCGGGCGTGGGCGCGGAGACCCAGCGTCCGCTGGCTGCGGTGGTGGTGGGCGGCCTGCTCACCTCGACCGCGCTGACCCTGCTGCTGCTGCCCGTCATCTACGAATGGATCGAAACCCGCCGGGAGAAACGCCCATGAAAGAGATCAAGGCCTTCATGCACCGCAACCGCGTGGGTGACGTGCTGCGTGCCCTGCGCGAGTCGGGAATGTGCCAGCGCTACTGCTGCCTGTCGGTCACCGATGTCCACGGTACCCTCGCCGCTCTCGACAACCAGGAAAAGAGCTTCTCCACCGAGCTGGGGGCCGAGGTCATCACCGAGGCCAAGCTGGAGCTGGTACTGGAGGACAACGAGGTGGAGGCGGCGGTGGAGATCATCCGCGCCAACGCCCGCACCGGCCAGCCGCTGGCGGGCTGGATCTTCATCACGGACGTGGGCACCGCGGTGCCCATCCGGGACTGACCGCGGTGGCCTGCGGCTGCGGTGACGACCTTCCCGCCCGGCAGGTGGAGCACTGGTGGCGGTTTCCGCCCCTGCGCAACGCCCTGCTCGCCGGAATCCTGGCCGGGGCCGCCTGGCTGGCGGAGATGGCGGGTGCCCTGGGCGAGAACACCGCCACCCTGCTCTACCTCGTTGCCATCCCGGCGGGGGCCTGGTACTGGGCCCGCGAAGGGGTGGAGAAGCTGGTCCGCGAGCGGGCCGTGGACATCGAGATCCTCATGCTCGCCGCCACCGCCGGCGCCGGGGCCCTGGGCCTGTGGGAGGAGGCGGCGGCACTGGTGGTGCTGTACGCCTTCGCCGAGGGTGTGGAGGAACTCACCTTCGCCCGCACCCGCCGCGCCATCCGCGCCCTGCTGGACATGGCGCCCAGGGAGGCCCGCGTCCTGCGCGACGGCCGCGAGGTGGTGGTCCCCGCCGCCACCATCCGGCCAGGCGACCGCTTCGTGGTGCTGCCGGGAGAATCCGTACCCACCGACGGGCGCATCGTCGAGGGCCGGTCGGAACTGGACGAGGCCGCGGTGACCGGCGAATCGGTGCCGGTGGACAAGGGCCCGGGCGATACCGTTTTCGCCGCGGCCGTCAACGGCGAGGGCCGGCTGGTGATCGAGGCCACCGCCGCGTTTGCCGACAACACCCTGTCGCGCATCATCGCCATGGTGGAACAGGCCCAGGAGCGCAAGGGCCGGGCCCAGCAGTGGATGGAACGCTTCGGGCGCCGCTACACCCCGGCGGTGCTCGCCGCCGCCGCCGGGCTCGCCGCCTGGGGCGGCCTGGCCGGCAGCGCCCTGCTGCTGGAACGGGCGGTGGTACTGCTGGTGGCGGCGGCCCCCTGCGCCCTGGTCATCTCCCTGCCCATCGCCATGGCCGCCGGCATCACCGGCGCCGGACGCCGCGGAGTGCTCATCAAGGGCGGGGCCCATCTGGAGCACCTGGCCCTGATCCGCACCATCGCCTTCGACAAGACCGGCACCCTCACCCGCGGCCGGCCCGTGGTCACCGACGTTATCCCCCTCGACGGTGACGAAACCGCCCTCCTCGCCCCGGCCGCGGCGCTGGAGTCGGCCTCGGCCCACCCCCTGGCGCAGGCGGTGGTGGAGCGTGCGCGCGCGGCCGGCATCGCGCCCCGACCGGTGGAGGATTTCACCTCCCTCACCGGCGCCGGCCTGCAGGGCACGGTGGACGGACGCCAGTGGTTCGCGGGCAAACCCGACCTGTTTCGCGGCCTGGGCCACGATCTGACCGCCCTGGAACAACGCATCCATGCCCTCCAGGAGGACGGCAAGACCGTGATCCTGGTGGGCACGCGCGAGACCATCGCCGGCCTCGTCGCGTTGCAGGATGTCATCCGGCCCGAGGCCCCGGCGGTCATCGCCGCCCTGCACCGCATGGGCCTGCGCACCGTCATGCTCACCGGCGACAATGCGCGCACCGCGCGGCGCATCGCGGGGGAACTGGGCATCGACGACGTGCGCGCCGGCCTCAGGCCCGAGGACAAGGTGGCTGCCGTGCGCGAGCTGGAGCGCGAGCGGCCGGTGCTCATGGTGGGCGACGGCGTCAACGACGCCCCGGCCCTGGCCGCCGCCACCTGCGGCATCGCCATGGGGGCCGCCGGCTCCGATGCCGCCATCGAGGCGGCCGACGTGGCCCTCATGGCCGACGACCTGGGCAAGCTCACCGAGGCCATCGGTCTCGGCCACCAGGCCAGGCGGGTCAGTGCCCAGAACATCGTCTTCGCCCTGCTGGTGCTGGCGGCGCTGATCCCCGCCGCCCTCGGCGGCTGGATCAGCGTGGCCGTGGCGGTGCTGGTGCACGAGGCCAGCGAGCTGCTGGCGGTGGCCAACGGCCTGCGCGCCGGCCGCCTGCCCGGGCGGGCGGTGGCGTAGAACGCCAGCCCCGGACCGGCGGGGCCGCGCTCAGTCCCACCGCAGCCCGCCGCCGGTCTGGTACTCGGTCACGCGGGTCTCGAAGAAGTTTTTCTCCTTGCGCAGGTTGGCCTGCTCGTCCAGCCACGGCAGGGCGTTGCTTGCGCCCGGAAACGGCTCGGCCAGGCCCACCTTGCGCGCGCGCCGGTTGGCGATGAAGCGGAACTGCTCCACGTGGTCCTCGGCCGAGTAGCCCAGGATAGGCTCCGGCAGCAGGAACCTGGCGTAGTCGCGCTCCGCGGCCTCGGCCTCCTCCCACATGGCCTGGACCGCGGCCGGGTCCGGGCGCACGCCCTCCTCGGCCATGATCTGCTTCACCACCCGCAGGCCGAAGGAGGCGTGCAGGACCTCGTCGCGCATGATGTACTGGAGCT
>JALUTW010000133.1 GCA_027021685.1 Chromatiales bacterium
CGTGGACCGCGAGCGGGCCGCGCGCCTGGGCCTGGACGTGCCCGCCATCGGCCAGGCGGTGCGCGCCGCGCTGGACGGCATCGTGGTCTCGGACTACATCGAAGGCGATCGCCAGTACGCCATCCGGCTGCGCCTGCGGCGCGACCAGATGACCTCGCCGGCACGGATGCGGGATCTCCTGGTGGGCCACCACCAGGGGCGGCCGGTACGGCTGCGGGAGGTGGCGCAAGTGCGCGTGCAGCCGGCGCCGGCGGAGATCCGGCGCGACCGCCAGCGCCGCATCGTGGAGATCAGCGCCAGCATCAGCGCCAGCGAGCCCCTGGACGCGGTGCAGGACCAGGTGGAGGCCGCCCTGGCCGATCTGAAACTGCCCGAGGGCTATGTCCTGTACGATGCTTCCGGCTTCCACGAGCTGCAGCAGGGGCGCACGGCGGGACGCATCGTGCTGGCGGTGGCCGTGTTCCTGGTGCTGGTGGTGATGGCGGTCCAGTACGAGTCCCTGCGCAACCCGGCGATCATCCTGCTGTCCATCCCCTTCGCCCTCATCGGCGTGGCGGCGGGGCTGTGGCTCACCGGCACCCCGGTGTCCATGCCCGTGTGGCTGGGACTCATCATGCTCGCCGGCATCGTGGTCAACAACGCCATCGTGCTGGTGGAACAGATCGAGATCCACCGGGAAGGAGGCGCGGCGGTGGACGAGGCGGTGGCCGTGGCCGCCCGCCTGCGCCTGCGCCCCATCCTCATGACCACGTTCACCACCGTGCTGGGCATGCTGCCCCTGTCGCTGGGGCTGGGCCAGGGGTCGGAACTGCTGCAACCCCTGGCACTGGTCATCGTGTGGGGCCTGTCGGCCTCGCTGGTCGTCTCCCTGGGGCTGGTGCCCGCCCTCTACCGGCTGTTCCACGCCCGGGCCGGACGGCAGGCGCAGGCAGCCTGAATCGGTCGATGCCATCGCTGCACGACGGCGAGCTGCCGCTCTCCGGGAATCGAAATCCGGAATCTGTCAGGACCGCAGGAGCCGGCGCAGGCTGCGGCGCTGGAGGATGCGCCCCAGCACCTGGCCACGGTACTCGCGCAGGGCGGCGCGGGCGTAGATCCACAGCCATGCCGCGAGCCCGGGTCCCAGGACCAGCCACAGCACCGCCGCCAGCCCGGCGGGGGCCAGCGCCACGGCGAGGGCGAGGGCCAGGTACACCGGCCACAGGCACCACAGGCCGCGGGCCATGTGCTTGAGCAGGAGCGCGCCCAGCGCCAGCCGCCGCAGGCGGCGCTGGCGCGCCGAGGCATAGACGCTGGCAAAGACGGCGCGCTGCAGGGCACCGGAGGTGTCGGCGGGCAAGGCGTTCCTCCCCGGAGAGCGAGACGATGCCGGCGATGATACCCCAGCCCCCGCGCCGCCGCACCGCGGCCGCCGGCTCAGTGGCCGTGTTCCACCACCCCCACCTGCGGCATGCGGGCCAGGCCCGACTCGCGGGCATGCTCCTGGAAGCCCCGGTTGCGCCAGAAGAACGCCCCGGGCATGGTGGTGGGGATCACCAGCACGTAGAACAGCGCCCGGCCCGCGAGCTCCGTGGCCACCACCAGCAGTCCCGTGGCGGCCCAGGCCAGGGCCCCCGCCGCCCCTTCCGGGCGCACCCAGGCCAGCAGGACCAGCGCGGCCACGGCCAGGCCCAGGCCCGCGTTGCGCGCCAGGTAGGTCCAGCCGAAGTCGGTCTGCTGGATGTAGTGGGCGGCCTCGCCCTCGGCGCCCCGCCGCTTCATGTCGCGGGCATGGAAGAACAGGCCCGTGGCCTCCAGCACCAGCCCGGCCATCACCGGCCAGGCCAGGGCGGCCAGCAGGTCGGCGTAGGGCCGGCCCTGCCACAGGTGGGCGCCCAGCCAGGTGAGGGCCACCAGCAGGCCGCCCAGCGACAGCATGCTGCCGTAGAAGGCGGTGAGCACCTGCCAGTGGTTCCAGAACGGGCGCGCCGGGATCCGGTAGATGGCATGCATGAAGTACAGCGCCGCGAGCCCGGCGGCGCCCGCGGCCCAGCCCAGGCCTGACGCGACCAGGGGCGCCACCCCCTCACCCAGCCATGCAACGAGGCCGGGGAAGGCGGTGACCAGCGCGTGGGCGCCCAGCAGGTTGTAGAAGGCGGCCACGCCGGCCACCTCGCGCGAGACCGGCGAGTAACGCAGGTTGTTGAAGGCGCGGTAGAAGCGGTGCGGCTTGCCCAGGTGCATGGTGGACAGGGCCAGGGCCAGCGTCTCCAGCCCCAGCAGGGCGAACAGGAATGCCGGGTGCAGCAGCGGCTGGGCCGCGGCCGACAGCGACTCCAGCCCCACCCGGGGCCCGAGGAACACGGCCAGGAACGCCCCCACCACGGCCTGGGTCACGAGGGTGAAGATCACCAGCGGGTCCTCGCGCGAGCGCAGGCGCCGCAGGTTCCACCGCCGGTGCCTGTGCTCCCGGCGCACCGCCGGGCGGTGGTCCGCATCGCGGCCGGGCCCGCGCACGTAGCGCAGCGGCATGGCATCGGTGCGCACCATCTCGCCGGGAAGCGAGCGGGTCTGCTGGAAGCGGATGTTGGGATGGGTGATGGACGGGTCGGGGAACCCCGGGATGCGGTCCTTGAGCTGCTCGCGGTTGGGCGGTGTGGTCTCGATGATGCCGAAGTCCAGGGCCCCGGCCAGGCAGGCGGCGGCGCAGGCGGGCTTGAGGCCC
>JALUTW010000134.1 GCA_027021685.1 Chromatiales bacterium
CAGCCGGCACCCAGGTGGGCCCGGTCCCCCTTGGGAAACAGCCAGGCATAGCCACCGGGCCAGGCCGGCCCCAGCCAGACCTCGCAGTGGTCCCGCGCCCGTGCCAGGGGCACCGTCACCTGGCGGGCCGCCATCACCGGCAGCGGCGCCAGGCCCAGGGCCCGGGCCGCCGCCGAGCGGGGGCCGTCCGCGGCCACGCAGCAGCCAAACCGGACCCGCTGCACCTCCCGCCCCCGCACCAGGACCGCCTCCCGCCGCCGGGTGTCCAGCCCGGCCAGGCGCCAGCCGCACATGAGCACCGCGCCCGCGGCCTGTGCCCGTGCCGCCAGTCCCGCGTCCAGCCGGTCCCGGTGGATCATCAGGCCGGGGACCGGATCCAGATGGGCGGCCTCGGAGGGCAGGTGGATGGTGGTGGCCCGCACCGGCTGGCAGGCGGCACCCGCCGCCCGCGCGGGCCCGGCGGCGGGCAGGGGCAGGTACTCGGCGCATTGCACCGGCCGTCCCGGTGCGTGCCGGCGCTCCACCAGCAGCACCCGGGCCCCCGCCTGCGCGGCGGCCAAGGCGGCGGATGCGCCCGCCGGGCCGGCGCCCGCCACCACCACGTCGCAGTGCCGCACCCGGCCGGTCACGACACTGCCTCCCGGCTGGCGAGTGCGTTGGCCATGGCCTGGACGAAATCACGCGGCGAAAGCTGCAGCATCTGCACCTCGCGCCCGGCGAAGAAATCCTCCACCAGGCTGTCCAGGTCCTCCAGCGGCACGTCGCGCAGGGCGGCCTCGAGATCGGCGATGGTGCGCGGCGGAACGACGAAGAAGTCGCCGCGGATCCACACCTGCTTGAGGCGCCGGCGCCGGGTGTCCACCAGCAGGTCCGCGTGGATCAGGCCGCCGGGACAACGGTGGCTGCCGGAAAGCAGCGGCGCCTCGCTGCGGGGCCGGTCCAGGGCGAAGACCCAGCCCGGGGTGTCGATTTCGGCCAGGGCGGCCTCGAACCGCCGCTCCTCGGCGGGCACCAGCCCGGCCGCCTCCCACTCCACCCCGAAGGACTCGGCGAAGGCCGCGGCCAGCGTGTGCTGGATCCGCTCCAGCGGCGGCGGCTCGCCCAGCAGCTCGCGCAGGCTCACCACGCGCTCGCGCACCGAGGCCACGGCCTTGTCGGACAGCTTGGCCGCCGGCACCCGCAGCACCCGCAGCATGGTCTCGGCATCGAAGTCGATGAGCAGTGTTCCCTGGTACAGCAGGGCATCCCCGTCGAAGGCCCCGCCGGTGCCCGAGATCTTGCGCCCCTCCACCTCGATGTCGTTGCGGGGCCGGAAGCGTGCCGCGACGCCCAGGCGGGAGAGGCCGGCGGCGGCCGCCTCGCAGATGCGGCGGCTGATGGCCGCCATGTCGGTGCCCGCATCGGCGCGGTCCAGATACAGCTCCCAGCCCAGCTGGGCCGGGTCGAAGTAGATGGCCCCGCCGCCGGTGATGCGGCGCTGCACCGCGATGCCGCGGGCGCGGCAGTAGTCCAGCTCCAGCTCCTGGGCCGCGCTCTGGTGACAGCCGATGAGGGCGCTGGGGGCAAAGCGGAGGAAGCGCAGGGTGGGCGGGGCCTCGCCGGCCTGGCGCGCCTCCAGCAGGGCGCGGTTGAGGGCGATGTTCTCCGCCGCCCGCCGCAGGCCGGTGTCCAGCAGGCGCCAGCGTGGCCGCGTCACGGCACCGCCTCCGCCAGCGGCAGGCGGGCCGCACCCGCGGCGCAGCAGCCGCCGTCCAGGGTGAGCGGTCGCCCCAGGGCCCGGGCCAGTTCCAGCACGCCCTCCGAGGGATGGGCGATGCCGTCCAGGCCCGCGAGCACGGCATAGGCATCCATCATCACCTTGGCCGCACCGTGGGGCCGGGCGCAGCCCAGCAGCAGCGGCAGGCCGGGCAGGCGCCGCCGGGCATCGAGGAAGAAGCGGGCCGCGGCATGGGGATCCGGCGTCGCGAAGGGACGCGCGGCACCGGCGAAGGCCGGCATCACCGCCACCAGGACCAGGGCATCGGCCCGCTGCCGCGCCACCATCTCCAGCGCCTCCCACTCCCCCAGGAGGCGGCCATAGTGCAGGCCCAGCACGATGTGGGGCACCACCCGCATGGACGTTTGCCCCAGCGCCGCCAGGGCCCGCTCGAAGTCGGCCACCGGCCGCTTCAGGTGATAGACCTGGCTCACCGTGTCCTGGGCACCGATGACATCCAGCATGGCCACGTCAACCCCGGCCCGGGCCAGGGCGGCGGCCGCGGGCGGGTCCATGAGCGCGGTGTGACAGGCGATGCGAAAGGCCGGAAACCGGTTCTTGAGCCGGCGGATGACGGGCAGGTACGGCCCGTACTCCACCTCGTTGCGCCGGTTGGAACCGCCGGTGAGGAGCATGCCCTGCGCCCCCTGCGCCACCAGCCGCGGCACCAGCGCCGCCAGCTCCGCGGGCGTGCGCGCCGGGTGCATGGGCGCGAGGATCCCGGCCCGGCAGTGGT
Organism: Chromatiales bacterium; assembly: GCA_027021685.1. Lineage (GTDB taxonomy): Bacteria > Pseudomonadota > Gammaproteobacteria > CAMYNG01 > CAMYNG01 > JALUTW01. The sequence continues at coordinate 2,493 of JALUTW010000134.1, forward strand.
CGCAGTTGAGTTCGCAGTCCCCGCCGGTGATGGAGACCGCCGGCCAGTGGCCGCCGCCGCAGGCGGGCAGCTCGGCACTGGCGCAGCGGCGAAACCCCGGGACATGAACCGCCAGCGGCCGGTCGTGCCAGCCCCGCGCTGCCGCCAGCTCTTCCAGCACCTCGCCGCGGAACACCACCCCGTGGGTGCCGGTGAGTGCGTGGAGCGCCTGGTGCCAGGAGGTCACGGCGGCATGCCTCAGCAGCCGGTGAAACCGTCGGCGTCCATCTTGGCGGCGAAGGCGGCCAGGGCCGCCTCCCCCGTGAGCAGGTCGCCGGACTCCGCGTCCCAGTCATCGGGTCGCAGGCGCACGATCCAGCCGGCGCCGTACGGGTCCTCGTTGACGAGACCGGGGTTCTCCAGCAGGGCCTCGTTGACCGCCACCACCTCGCCGGAGACCGGGGCCTTGACCGGGCCCACCCACTTGCCCGACTCCACCGTGGCGCAGGACTTGGCCTTGCGCACGCTGCGGCCCACCTTGCGCGGGGCGATGGAGACGATCTGACCCGCCAGGGCGCAGCCGTAGGCCGTCATGCCCACGG
>JALUTW010000135.1 GCA_027021685.1 Chromatiales bacterium
GTGAAAAACCGCGCCGGCGCCTGACGCACCGCGGGTGGCCAGCAGTCCCGCCGGACCCTTCGTCCCGGCCCCGGGCCTGCGGGGACCCCACCGCCAGACCCTGTGGGCGGCCCTGGTGCGGCGCCCGCCGCCGGTGGCCCTCCGCATGGAACGCCTGGAGCTGCCCGACGGTGATTTCCTCGATCTGGCCTGGACCCCGGACAACGACGGCCCCCTGGTCCTGGTGCTGCACGGCCTGGAGGGCGGGCTGCGCTCGCCCTATGCCCGCGGGATCCTCGCCGCGCTGCACCGCGCCGGTGCCCGGGCCGTGCTCATGCACTTTCGCGGCTGTTCGGGGGAGCCCAACCGCCGCCCGCAGCGCTACCACTTCGGCGACACCACCGATCTCGCCTTCGTCCTCGAGGTGCTCCGCCGCCGCCATCCCGCGCGCCCCCTGGGTGCGGTGGGCTTCTCCCTGGGCGGCAACGTGCTGCTCAAGTGGCTCGGCCGGCAAGCACAGGCGGCCGGAATCGACGCGGCCGCGGCCGTGTCGGTCCCCTACTCCCTGCATCACGCCGCGGAACGCCTGAACCGGGGATTCTCGCGAATCTATCAGGCCCACCTGCTGCGGCGCCTGAAGCAGGCCGTGGCCAGCCGCCGCACCCTGCTGGAGCCCCTGGTGGACGTGGAGGCGGTGCTGGCCTCACGGTCCTTCCGGGAGTTCGATGACCGCCTCACTGCCCCCCTCTACGGGTTCCGTGACGCCGACGACTACTACACCCGCGCCAGCGCCCGACCCCGGCTCCGTGACATCACGGCCCCGACGCTGCTGGTCCATGCCGAGGACGATCCCTTCGTCTATCCGCACACCGTTCCCGCCGCGGACGAGCTGTCGGCGGCCGTGACACTGGAGCTGACCCGCCACGGGGGCCACGTGGGCTTCGTCTCCAACCGCCGCGGGGCCGCGCGCTACTGGCACGAACTGCGTATCCTGGCTCACTTCGACGTCCATCTGGGCGGCATGCGCCTGCCCCCGGCTCAACTATAATTTGAGCATGTCCTGCCTGCGCTCAATGTCCCTGCGGATTCTCCTGGTATTCCTGGCCTGGTGCCCGGCCATGGCCACGAGTGCGGCGGGCGAGACCGGTGCGCGGTTCGAACAGACACCATACGGCGAGCAAAAGGTGGTCTTCGACTTCTACTTCGACGACCCGCAGAAGATCAACAGTGCCCTGTACTGGATTCGTTCCCTCATGAATCCACTGATGGAAGAACCCTACGGGCTGGCACCGGAGTTCATGGACCTCAAGGTCATCATCCACGGTACCGAGATCGTCACCGTGGCCAGGCACAATTACGAAAAATACAAGAGTGCCGTGGACCGCATGCGCTACTACGCTTCCCTGGGCGTCGACTTCCGGGTGTGCGGCCTGGCCGCCCAGGACTTCGGCTACCGCCGGGAAGACTTCCAGGATTTCATCACCGTGGTCCCCTCCGCCATCACGGAGCTGGCCCACTGGCAGCTCCAGGGCTACGCCCTCATCCGCCCGGAAGTTCTGGAAAAGAAATTTGCCATCGAGGAAATCCGGTAGAATCTACCATGGCCAAGATGCCGGCATTGCCTTCCCGTGTACCCATGCCCGTCGGCTCCCACCGAAAATCGCCAGGCGCGCGGCCGTGGGGAATTTTGAGATAGGTTCTAATCCGGCCACCGCGGTTTCGCCGTAGCATCCCTCTCAAGATGCCACGCGCCCGATGCATGCCGTGGTCCACCTGGATCCGTGTCTTCATGTCAGCGCCCGGGGTCATGACGCAAGCTGCTCCTCGATGATCCCGCGAAGTCGGCCGAGGGCGGCATGGGTGTCGGGCCCCAGGTGCACGCGCAGGGCGCGGCGGCCGCGCGCGAGCAGGACCTGGAAATCGCCCAGGGCCTGGGCCGCCTCCACCACGCCGAAGGTGTATTTTTTCCCCGGCACCTCGATGTCATCTGCCGGATCGGCCGTGATCTCCAGAAACACGCCGGTGTCGGGTCCGCCCTTGTAGGCCTGGCCGGTGGAGTGGAGAAAGCGCGGGCCCCAGCCCAGGCAGGTGGCCACGCCGCGGGCATCGCGCACCGCGTGGCGGATGGCCTGCAGGTGTTCCTCGTGCACCGGGTCGAGGCGGTTGAGATAGGCCAGCAGCGCGAAATAGTCGCCCCGCCCGGCACGCTCCAGGTGGGCGCGCAGCAGGGCCCCCGGGTCGCGGCTCCCGCCCGTCGCGGCGGCGAGCGCCGCGGCGTTGGCCGCATCGGTGTACAGTGCCAGCCCGTTTCCGGTGGCGACGGGTTCTTCCGCGGGCAGGGCGCCCGTGGCCTCGTAGGCCTCGGTCAGCTTGCGGGCCTCCACCTTGGCGGCCTCCACGTCGGGCTGATCGAAGGGATTGATCCCCATGACGGAACCCGCCACCGCGGTGGCCATTTCCCAGCGGAAGAACTCCTGGCCGATGTCGTGGCGGTCGGCCACCTCGATGCGCACCACGGGATGACCGGCCGCCTCCAGCGCCCGCACTGCGTGCGCCTGGTCTGCATCGTCGTCCCCGGCCAGGCGCACATGCACGAACAGGCGATCCTGGCCGTACTCGTCGGGATCGGCCGGGTGCTCGCCGTCCACGGGGATGATGGCCCGACCCTGCTTGCCGGTGGACTCGGCAATGAGCTGCTCCAGCCAGGCCCCCAGGGAGCGCAGCCCGGGAGAGCAGAACACCGTCAGCTTGTCGCGCCCGGCTCGGGCCGCCTCCCCCAGCACCAGGCCCAGCGCGAGTCCCGGGTTGGTCTCCGCCGGTGCATCCGGCCCGCATGCGGTGACCATGGCCCGCGCACGCCGGAGCAGCCGCTCCACGTCCAGCCCCATGGCCGCGGCCGGCACCAGGCCGAAGGGTGAAAGGGCCGAGTAGCGCCCGCCGATGCCGGGCCGGCCATGGAACACGGCACGGAAACCGCGCTCGGCGGCCACCCGCTCCAGCCTCGAGCCGGGATCGGTGACCGCCCCGAAATGCTCTGCCGCGCGTTTGTCGCCCAGCACCCGGCCGGCCTGCTGAAAGAAATAGTCCATGAGG
>JALUTW010000136.1 GCA_027021685.1 Chromatiales bacterium
TTATGCAGGGTTCAATAGCACCTAGCCCCTTCAGAGATTGAGCAGCTTGGTGATGCGCCGCTCCAGGTCGTCGATGTCGGGGACCATCACCGGGGCCTCGCCCAGGCGGGCATAGCAGGCCACCGCGGGTGCCGGCACCGCCACCTCCAGGTCGGGGGTGATGAGGGATTCGTTGACCACCCGGAGCTGGGGGATGCCCTGGGTCAGGATCCCCACGTAGGGCAGCTGGGCGTTGCCGTTGAGGGTGTTGAGCACGGCGGTGCGGCTGGTGGGAGCGGGCGGGGCCGGCTCGCCGCCCAGCACGGACTCGAAGGAGACCACCGGCACCTGGTGCTCGCGCCAGTTGAGCAGGCCCAGGAACCAGTCGGGGGTGTCCGCCACCGGCTCCGGCGCCTGCCACGCGGCCACCTCCGCCACCGTGGTGTTGGGGAGCAGCAGCGTGGCCCCGCGCAGGGGCACCAGCAGGCAATGGACGATGTCGGTGCGGGCCACCTGGCCCGCGCTGCGCATGGCGCGCCGGCTTTCGATGGGGGTGATGTCAGCCATGGCCTTGCCTCACTTCATCTGTGAAAAGTGCCGGATCAGCCGTTTGGCCAGCTGCTCCGGGGTACCGGAATACTCCACCACGCCCGCCTCGCGGGCACGGTCGGGCATGCTGCTCATGACGCAGGACCGGGCGTCCTGGGCCCAGACCAGGCCGCCGCGCTGCACCATCTCGCGGGCCCCGCGGCAGCCGTCGTCACCCATGCCGGAGAACAGGATGGCGCCGGAGCGGCCCGGATAGCGCTGGGCCACGTCCCGGATCACCAGGTCGATGGACGGCGAGTAGGCGCTGCGCTCGCCCAGCGCCCGCAGCTCCAGGGTGCCCACCGAGTTGACCACCAGCCGTTCCTCCACCGGGGCGATGACCACCTGGCCGTGGCGCAGCACGTGGCCCACGGTGGGCTGCAGCACCTGGAACGACGCCACCCGGTCGAGCTGATCGGCCAGCAGCTTGACGAAGTTGGCGCCCAGATGCTGGGCCAGCACGAAGGCCACGGGCAGATCGGGCGGCAGCGCGCGCAGAAAGCGCTTGACCGCCTCGGGCCCGCCGAGGGAGGCCCCCAGCACCCACACGTTCATGGCCACCTCGCCCCGGGCGGCGGGTGCCGGCGTGCGTTCGCCGTTGAGCTTGAACAGCCCCGACTGGCTGGCCAGCTCGGAGATGTGGGTCTCGGCCGAGTCCTCCAGGCCCTCCGCGCGGCCGGTGATCTCGGCGATCTTGCGCACCAGGGTGTTGTGCCAGCGGGCCAGGGTGCGCGGTTCGTTGACGGTCAGGGCGGTGACGTCGGAGAAGACGATGGGCACCTTCTCCTCCTCCAGCAGCCGATCGAACACCGCCTCGTCCACCTCGGCGTCATCGTGCATGTCCAGCAGCAGCACGTCCACCTCGCCCGCTTCCAGCCGCTCGGGGAAATCCGGGGTCAGGCCGTCGCACAGCACCACCTTGAGCCCGCGGTCCTCCAGGGCCTGCTGGAGGAAGTGGCGGTGGCGCGGCGAGTCGGCGGCGATGGCGATGCGCAGCTTGCGCAGCTCCAGCGTGGACAGGGAGGGGCTGCGGGTGCCGGCGGCGGACTTGGCGGAGTCGGAGGGTTCCATGGCCCGGGCCCAGCTCCCGCCGCCCGGTCAGGCGCCGGTCTCGTCCAGCAGGCGGTGGATGTTGTCCACCAGCTCGCTTTCCTGGTAGGGCTTGCCCATGTAGATGTTGACCCCGATGGACATGGCCCGGTCGCGGTGCTTCTCCCCGGTGCGCGACGTGATCATGATGATGGGGATGTCGCGCAGCCGCTCGTCGTTGCGGATGTTGGTGGCCAGCTCGAAGCCGTCCATGCGCGGCATCTCGATGTCCAGCAGCATCACGTCGGGCCTGGTCTCCTGCAGCTGGGCCAGGGCGTCCACCCCGTCCTTGGCCGTGACCACCTCCATCTGGTGGCGCTCCAGCAGGCGGGTGGTGACCTTGCGCACGGTGATGGAATCGTCCACCACCATCACCAGCGGCAGGCGCTCGGCCTCCTCCACCGGGGCCTCGGGGGCGGCCACCGGCAGCGGCTCGTGGGCGTCGGCCAGGCGGATGAGCACGCCCAGGTCCAGGATCAGCACCACGCTGCCGTCGCCCATGATGGTGGCCCCGGAGATGCCGCGCAGGGTGGAAAGCTGCGATCCCACGGGCTTCACCACCACCTCGCGCGAGCCCACCAGGCCCTCCACGTGGATGGCGGCGCGGAAATCGCCGGACCGCACCAGCAGCAGCGGCACGCGGTCGCCGGGGGCCGGGCGCGGCGTGGTGCCCGTGCCCAGCAGGGTGCCCAGGTGCAGGTAGCGGTAGTCGTTGCCCACCCACTGGAACAGCTTCTGCTCCGAGTCCTGCAGCCGGGTGATCACGTCGCCCTCCACGCGCTCGACGCCTTCCACGCCCAGCAGCGGGATGGCGTAGGTCTCCTCGCCCACGTGCACCAGCAGGGCGCGGGTGAGCGACAGCGACAGCGGCAGGCGGATGGTGAACACGGTGCCCTTGCCGGCCTCGGTGTCGATGTTGAGCAGGCCGCCCAGCTGCTTGATCTCGCTGTTGACCACGTCCATGCCCACGCCGCGGCCGGCGATCTGGGTCACCTCGGCGGCGGTGGAGAAGCCCGACTCCATGATGAGTTCCAGCAGGGCCTCGCGCCGCGGCTGGGCCCCGGGGTCCAGCAGGCCGCGCTCCACCGCCTTGGCCCGCACCGCCTCCAGGTCGATGCCGGCCCCGTCGTCCTTCACCTCGATGACCAGGTCGTTGCCTTCCCGGGCCAGGCTGATGTCGAGCCGGCCCACGGGCTTCTTGCCCGCGGCCTGGCGCACCTCCGGCGGCTCGATGCCGTGGGCGATGGCGTTGCGCAGCATGTGCTCCAGGGGCGCCAGGATGCGCTCCAGCACCGTGCGGTCCAGCTCCGACTCCATGCCGTGGATGTGCAGCTCGGCCTGCCGTCCCAGCTCCTCACAGGTCTGGCGCACGATGCGGCGCAGCCGCGCCACGTGGGTGGAGAAGGGCACCATGCGGGTGCGCATGAGCCCTTCCTGCAGCTCGGTGTTGACCCGCGCCTGCTGGATGAGCAGGGTCTCCGACTCGCGCGTGAGGTTGGTCAGGATGTTGCGCAGGCTGTCCAGGTCGTTGAGCGACTCCAGCATGCCGCGCGAGAGCTGTTGCATCTGGGTGAAGCGGTCGAACTCCAGCGGGTCGAAGTCCTCGTAGTTCTTGCCGGTCTCTTCCAGCCGGTACTGGATCTGGGCCTCGGCCTCGATCTCGAACTTGCGGATCTGGTCCCGCAGGCGGGTGACGGTCTCGTCCAGCTCCTGCAGGTTGTAGCGGAAGGTGTTGTTCTGCTGTTCCAGGCGCGAGCGGTAGATGCTCACCTCGCCGGCGAAGTTGACCAGGTCGTCCAGCAGATCGGAACGCACCCGCACCTGCTCCACCGGGCGGCTGGGCCGCAGCAGGGTGTCGGTTTCCGGCTGCGGTGTCGCAGGCTGGGAGGGGGCCGCCGGGGCCGGGGTTGTGGACCCGGCGCTCTCCGCCGGGGCGGCCGCGGGGGTCTCCTCCGCCGGGGCCGGCTCGGGCTCTGCCGTGGCGGCGGGAACCGGGGCCTCCTCGTCCGGCGACCCTGCGGCGGGTTCGGTTGCCTCCGGCTCTGCGCCCCGTGGTTCCAGCGGCACCACGTTGCCGGCCCCGGGTGCGCCGTCCTCCAGGACCAGCTCCTCGGAGCCGGCCCCTTCCACCGCCGACTCGTCGAACACGAATTCCTCCGAGGCCGCCGACTCCCGCCCCGGCGGCTCGGCGGCGGGCGCCGGCGGCGTGTCCTCCGGCGCCGGGGCCTCCGGTTCCCCGGCCGGGGCCGCGGCCTCCGGCGCGGCTTCTGCCGCTTCCGGGGCTTGCGGCGCTTCCGGCGCGCGCCCGGCGAGCAGGTCGTCGAGCACCTGCAGCAGGTCCTGGGCCGGGGTCAGGGGCTGGCCGGCACGGAGCTGCTCCAGCATGTGCACCAGCCGGTCCTGCGCCTTGAGCAGGGTGTCGAACATGGACTGCGACGGGCCGAGGCGGCCGTCGGCCACTGCCGTGAGCAGGGATTCGATGCTGTGGCTGAGATCGCCCACCACCGCCACGCCGGCCATGCGCGCGCCGCCCTTGAGGGTGTGGAGCTGCCGCTGCAGGGCCTCCACCAGCTCGGTGTTGTCGCGATCGTTGATCCAGTCGTGCAGGGTCTGGTCGCTCTCGTCGAGGATCTCGGTGCCCTCCTCGAGGAAGATCTCCAGCAGCTCCTGGTCGTAGTCGGCGGCGGGCGCAGGCGCGGCCGGTGCCGGCGCGGCCTCCCGGGCCGGCGGCGGCGATGGCGCCTCCGCCAGCAGGGCCTCGATGCGGCCCATGAGCGGGGCATGATCGGCCAGCACCGTGCCCGGCTTGTCCACCTGGCGCACGGCCCCGGCCACGTAGTCCACGTAGTCCTCCAGCACCTCGACGAAGGCGGGGGAGACCGGCGCCTCGTCCTGCTCGCGGCGCCGCACGTACTGCTCCAGCCCGTCGGAGAGTTCGGCCACCGGCAGCATGCCGGTGGTGCGCGAGCTGCCCTTGAGGGTGTGCACCGCCCGCAGCAGCGCCGGGGTCACGGCCCGGGCGTCGCTCTCGCGGGCCTCGTAGATGTACTCGCGCAGGGCCTTGAGATGGGTCTCGGCCTCGTTGCCGTAGATGCCGCACAGGCCCGGATCGATCTCGGGCACGACGAAGCCGGCCGGCGGCTCCGGCTCCGCCGGCTCCGGAGCAGCGGCCGGGGCCGCGGCCTCCGGTTCGCCTCCCGCCCCGCCTGCCTCTGCCTCGGCCGCCTCCGCCGCGGGGGGCACCGCCTCGGCCGCCCGGGCCACGGCGTCCCCGGGCACCTCCTTGCCCTGGCTCAGGGCGTGGGCCAGGTCCATGAGGTTGAAGATCTCGTGGGTGGCCGCGGTGCCGTGGCGGAAATTGTCGAACAGCTGGAGCAGCACGTCGCGCACCCGCTCCAGGAGCTGGAACATGACCGGGGTGGGCGCCACGGTGCCGTCGATGACCCGGTTGAGCATGTTCTCGCAGGCCCAGGCGAACTCGCCGATGTCGGTGGCCCCCACCAGGCGGCCGGAGCCCTTGAGGGTGTGGAAGGCGCGGCGCAGCTCCTTGAGCGCCTCGGCGTCGTCCGGGTTGCCCTGCCACTGGGGCAGCAGGCGCGAGATGTTGCCGTGCTCCTCCTCGGCCTCCTCGAGGAAGATCCCGATGATCTCCTCGTCGATGTCCTCCACCGGCGGCGGGGCGGGGGCCGCCGGACGCGCCGGGGGCGGCGTCTGCGGCTGCGCCGCCGGGGGCTCCGGCGGGGCCGGTGCAGCGGGCGCGGCAGGCTCCGCGGCCGGGGCCTCGCCCAGGGCCGCCTCCGGTTCGTCGAAGCCTTCGAGGGTGATGCCCTCGCCCAGCTCCTCGATGCCCTCGACCTTGAATTCCTCGCTGGCCGCGCCGCGCTCACCGGAGAGCTCGGGGGCCGGAATGTCCATCTCGGTGGAGGCCTCGTCGGCCGGCACCGCCTCGTCCCCGCGCGGCACCGCCAGGTCCACCACCGTGTCGTCCTCGGGGCCGGCGCCGCCCGGCGCCTCCCCGGCGTCCCCGCGCGCGGGCAGATCCAGGTTGACCTCGGTGGTGTCGCCGTCTGTCCCCGCCTCCAGGTTCACCTCGGCCGTGTCCTCGCCGGGACCCGCAAGGTCCAGGGTCACCTCGGTGGTGTCCTCCTCCGGGCCCGCCACCTCCAGCTTCACCTCGGCGGTGTCGTCGTCCGGCCCGGCACCGGGCGGGGGGGCCTCGATGGCGATGTCGATGAGGGTGTCGTCGTCGCCGGCGACCTCTTCCAGCTCCGGCCGCGGCAGGTCGTCGCGGGTGTCGCGCGCCAGCTCCTCGGCCTCCACCTCGTCCGCGGCCAGGCCGCCGCCTTCGCCGGGCGCCAGCTCGGTGTCGCTCACCACCCCCAGCTGGGTGAGGCTCTGCTGCGCCACCTGGAGGATGGACTCGGGCTGGCCCCAGCCCTCCATCACCGACTCCAGGTAGTACTCGATGCTGGAGATGGCATCGGCCAGGGCGTCGAGGCTGCTGTCGTCGGGAATGGTCCTGCCCGGCAGCAGCACCTGCTCCACGTAGCGCCCGGCCACGCCCAGCAGCTCACTGGCCTGGTCCAGGGACAGCATGGCCAGGCCGCCCTGGATCTTGGCCACGTGTCCGGCCACGTCCTTGAGCAACTCGGGCCGGCTGGGAGTGCGGGCGAAATCGCTCAGGGCCTCCTTGATCTTGTTCATCTCGGCCCGGGCCTCGGCCAGCACCGTGCGCGTGAGCTGCTTCTGCGCCACCAGGGCGGAGGCATCGGCAGTCTCCTCGGGCGCCGCTTCCACCTGCTGGTTCACCGCCCGTGCCGTGGCCAGGTCGCCGAGGGCGGTCTCGACCCCGAGCAGGGCGGCCGCCACCTCCATGAGCCCGGCCTCGTCCATGGGCCGCTCGCCGGCGATCATGGCCTCCAGCACCCGGGCCTGCTCCTGGACCGTCTGCCGCTGCACGCCCAGACTCAGCATGCCCAGGGTGTCGGCCATCTGGTTGAGGGTGTCCACCAGTTCGCGCAGGGTGTCCGGGTTGCGCTCCTCGGTGCGCACGAACACGTCGAGCACGTCCTTGACCCGGGTGAGGTCGTCCACCAGCACCGCGGAGACGGTCTCCATGAGGGCGGCGTTGGGCACCGACAGGTCGGCGCGGGCCTGCTCCAGGGTCTGTTCGTCGGGCAGCACGTCCTTGAGCTGGAAGGCGCGCTTGAGCTCCTGCACCAGCTCGCCGTCGGAGCGGGTGCGGGAGACGTAGTAGAGCAGGTTCTTGAGCAGCTCCACCGGCGGCGACTCGCGCAGGACGCCCTCGCCCTGGTCGATGATGCGCTTGATCTCGCGATCCAGGTGGCCCAGCAGCAGCTTCACCGCCACCGAGGACTCCAGGCCGCCGTCACGCAGGCCCTCCACCACGCCAGAGGCCACCCACAGCATGCGGCTGGCATGGGGATCGTTGGCCGCCTGGCGCAGGGAGTCGATGACGTGCTGGATCTTCTTCAGGCTGCCGGGGGTGTCGCGGTCGCGGAACCAGCCCAGCAGGCCCAGGTGATACTGGTGGCGCAGCTTGCGCGCCAGCTGCTGGATGTCCTCGGCCTCCTCGCCCACCCTGGACACCAGCGGGGCCTCCACCGAGAGGTCGGGCTGGAACAGGGCGTTCTCGGTGAGCAGCGGCTCGCCGCGGGCGGCGCGCAGGTCATTGAGCAGCGGCAGCAGCAGCACCGGCATGTCGCGGGCGCCGGCCTGGAGCCGCTCCAGGTAGTCCGGGAGCTGGAGGATGCCGCGCATGAGGACCTCGTAGGCGTCCTCGCGGTTGCCGATGCGATCCTCCAGCAGGGCCTGGGTGAGCTGCTCCATCTCCTCGGCCACCAGGGCGGCCCCGTAGAGCTCCACCATCTGCAGGGTGCCGTAGACCTGGTGCAGGTAGTTGATGCAGAACCGGAGCTGGGAATCGTCCTCCGGCGCCTCGACGTAGGCCTCCAGCGCAGTGCGCGCCTGGTTGAGGGTGTCGTCGATCTCGGACTTCACCCACCCGAGAGTGTTGATGTCGAGCTGGCTCTGGCTGGGCGTACTCATGGGGCCAGGTTGTCCTCCGTTTCGCGCCGGAAGGCGATCACCTCGTCGCTGGCCACCGGGACCAGGTCGGGATGGCGCCAGTGCACCACCTCGCCGGCGCCGAGGATGAGCAGTCCCCCCGGGCGCAGATGCTCGACGAAGCGGTTGACGATCTCCTCGCGCCGCTCACGGCGAAAATAGATCAGCACGTTCTGGCAGAAGATCACGTCCATCATGCCGATGCGTGCCGCGTCCAGGTTGATGAGATTCAGGCGCGTGAAGCAGACCCGCTCGCGGATGCGCTTGATGAGCCGGTAGTGATCGAGATCCCACGGGGTGAAATACTCGCGCAGGATCTCCAGCGGCAGGTTCTTGAGCCGGTTGCGGTGATAGACCCCCTCGCGGGCATGGGCCAGCGACGCGCGGCTGATGTCGGTGGCCATGACCGAGCAGTACCCCTTGAGGCCGTGGCGCCGCATGAAGTGATCCACGGCGATGGCCAGGGAAAAGGCCTCCTCGCCGGTGGCACAGCCCGCACTCCAGAGATCGAGTCGGACCGGGGCCGGCTCCGCCCCCTCCTCCTCCGGCAGCAGGCGCGCGAGACAGTGGTCCTCCAGCAGCTGCAGGGCCTGGCGGTCGCGGTAGAAGCGGGTCTCGTGCACCGTGAGCCGGTCCACCAGGATCTCCCACTCCACTGCGCCGTGGCGGCCGTTGTTGAGCAGCTCCAGGTAGTCCTGGTAACGGGTACAGCCGATCTCGCGCATGCGGCCGCTGAGGCTGGTAAGCAGGAACGACTTGCGCTCCGCCGGCAGCGTGATCCCGATGCGGCTCTCCAGCATCTGCTGCCAGTGCTGGAACTGGGCGTCGTCCATGGGCGGCACCTGCTGCATGCGCCAGCGTCCCGAGTCGTTGGCCGAAGACCTTGCAGTGATGAACGCCATGGACGGCTACCGGGGCACGACCTCAGGCCGGGAGCTTGAAGCCCGCCACCGACCGCCGCAGCTCGTTGGCCAGCTCGGCCAGGTTACCGATGGAGGCCGCCGTCTCGTTGGTACCGGCCGAGGTCTGGGTCGTGATCTCCTGGATCACGTTCATGGTGTCGGAGATGTTGACCGCGGCCGCCGCCTGCTGCGAGGCCGACTCGGAGATGTTCCGGATCAGCTCGGCCAGGTGGGTGGACACGCTCTCGATCTCGCCCAGGGCCTCGCCGGCGTCCTGGGCCAGCTGCGCCCCGCGCACCACGTTGGCGGTGCTCTGCTCCATGGAGGCCACCGCCTCGTTGGTGTCGGTCTGGATGGTCTTCACCAGGGCCTCGATCTGGCGGGTGGCGTCGGCGGAGCGCTCGGCCAGCCGCTGCACCTCGTCGGCCACCACCGCGAAGCCGCGGCCCGCCTCGCCGGCCATGGCCGCCTGGATGGCGGCGTTGAGCGCCAGGATGTTGGTCTGCTCGGCGATGTCGTTGATGAGCTCCACGATGTCACCGATCTCCTGGGACGACTCGCCGAGGCGCTTGATGCGCTTGGAGGTCTCCTGGATCTGTTCGCGGATGGTGTTCATGCCGTCGATGGTCTTCTGCACCGCCTCGGCGCCCTTGTTGGCGATGGCCACCGAGCGGTTGGCCTCGTTGGCCAGCTCCGCCGCATGGTTGGACACGCCCTCGATGGACACCGCCATCTCGTTGATGGCCGAGGAAGCGGCCGTGATCTGCTGTGCCTGGTGGTCCGAGGCCTCGGCCAGGTGCATGGCGGTGGCCTGGGTCTGCTGCGCCGCGGCCGACACCTGCTGGGTGGTGTCGTTGATGGCGGAGACGATGTTGCGCAGCGCGTCGATGGTGTAGTTGATGGAGTCGGCGATGGCGCCGGTGATGTCCTCGGTCACCGTCGCCTCCACCGTCAGGTCACCGTCGGCCAGGTCGCCCATCTCGTCGAGCAGGCGCAGGATGGCCTGCTGGTTGCGCTCGTTGGTCTCCTGGGTCTGGCGCCGCTGTTCCTCCGCGATGCGCCGCTGCTCCTCCACCACTGCCAGCTGTTCGCGGTTGTAGAGGAAGTAGACCACGCCCAGGGCCACCAGCAGGACCAGGGTGGCCAGGGCCAGCGCGTTGGCCACGGTGGACGAGAGCCGGTTCTCGATGGCCCGCTGGTAGGCGCCCGCCAGGTTGTTGATGCCCTCCAGCACCTTGTCCGACAGGCCGAGGACGGCCTCGGATGCGTCGGAGATGTTGAACATCTCCGGCGAGCGCTCGAGGATGGCACCCACCCGGTTGCTGATCTGGTTGAACAGCTGCTGCACCTCCTGCAGCTTGGCCCGCGCCCCCGGCTCGGTCACGCGATTGATGCGCAGGGTGCGGCTGCCGCGCAGCATGCCGTCGAGCACGCGGCCGTAGAGGGCGGCGTCACGGCCGAAGCGGTCGGCCGCGGTCACCGCCGCCTCGCCGCCCTCCAGCACCTTGGCCACGTTGGAGGCGATGCGCTGGATGAGCATGAGCTGGCGGGTGGCGATGTAGATCTGGTCCGCCGGCGCGTTCTGCTCGGCCAGGGCCGTGACCACCTCGTCGGTGAGCGCCAGCAGGGTGGGGATCTGCTCGTCGATGGCCTGGATGTGCTGGCGCATGGAGGTCACCACCTCCTGGCCGCCGGAGATGATGTCGGAGTTCCTGGAATACTCCGCCCACAGTTTCTCGAGTTCCTGCAGGCGCGGCGCCGCCTCGCCCGGGGTGTTGGCCTTCTGCCAGCCCAGGATCTGCTGGAAGCGGTCGCGGGAGCGCTGCAGGCCGGGGAACATGTCCACGTGACCCTGCGCCGCCTGCGAGGCCAGCTTGGCGATCTCCTGCGAGAGCACCTTCTGGGTACCGATCTTCTCGATGTACTCGTTGTCCAGACGGCTCTGCCGGGCGTCCCAGATGAACAGGCCCACGGTGGACCCCACGGACAGCACCAGCAGCACGATGACCAGCACCAGCAGCGTGCCGTATGTGGAACGGGCCTTCCCGTCCGTCGCTTTCTCCGCCATTGTCTTGCTCCTGACGTTCTCGTCGGTGGTCGTTCTGTGTCTCGTTCAATCCTTCCGCAGCGTGCTCAGCCGTGCGCCGCCACCTGCAGGAAGCGCGGATCCGCCGCCAGCCGGGCCATGCTGAACACGCCCCAGTGGCCGCTGGCGTGGCGATAGGCCCCGGTGAGATAGCCCTGCATGCCCTCCGGCATCCGCGGCAGCTCGCCGGTGTGCTCCTCTTCGAAAAAATGGCGCAGGCCCACCACCTCGTCCACGATGAGGCCGGCCGAGACCTCGCCCTGCTTCACCGACAGCACGCGGGTGTCGCGCCCCGGCGTGGTCAGGCGGCCGTCGATGAAGCCGGCCAGGTCCAGGATGGGCAGCAGGGTGCCGCGGATGTTGGCCAGGCCGCGCACCCAGGCATGGGCCCCGGGCACCCGGGTCATCTGCGGGTAGTCCAGGATCTCGTTGATGTCGGAGATGTCCGACACCAGATCCACGCCCGCCACCCGAAAGGCGATCCCCGACCACGCGCGCTTGACCTCCACCTGCTGCGGCAGGCCACGGGCATGGCGCCGGCTCCGGGCCTCCAGCTCCCGCAGCAGGGCGAAGGGCTGCTGGGCCAGGGATGTCGCCACGCGGTTCACGCCCCCAGTGCCGTGTTCATCTTGGCCACCAGCTCGGCCTCCTCCACCGGCTTGGTGATGTAGTCCTTGGCCCCCTGGCGCAGGCCCCACACGCGATCCGTCTCCTGGTCCTTGGTGGTGACGATGATGATGGGGATGTCCTGGGTCTCCGGGTCCTTGGTCAGCAGGCGGGTGGCCTGGAAACCGTTGAGGCCCGGCATCACCACGTCCATCAGGATCAGCTCCGGGTGCTCGGCCTTGGCCTTGGCAATCCCTTCCTCGCCGTCGGCGGCGGTGGAGACGGTGTGGCCGTTCTTCTCCAGCATGGTCTTGAGAACATGCACCTCGGTGGGGGAATCGTCGACGATCAAAATACGCGCCATGGCGGGCCTCCTGGTCAAACAACTGCGGGCGTTGTGCGTGCGCCGTATCCGGTTGGTCTGTCAGGTTGCCTGGCGGCGAATCCGTGCCCGTCCGGGCTCAGCCCAGCACGTGCTTGCGGATCGCGCCCAGCAACTCCTCCTTGGTAAACGGTTTGGTCAGGTACTCCTCGGAGCCGACGATGCGGCCCCGCGCGCGGTCGAACAGGCCGTCCTTGGAGGACAGCATGATCACGGGCGTCTTGCGGAACACCTTGTTGTTCTTGATGAGCTGCGTGGTCTGGTAGCCGTCGAGGCGGGGCATCATGATATCGACGAAGATGATGTCCGGGTGCTGATCTGCGATCTTGGCCAGCGCCTCGAACCCGTCGGTGGCGGTGATCACCTCGCAGCCCACCTTCTTCAATAGCGTCTCGGCCGTCCGGCGGATGGTCTTGCTGTCATCGATGATCATCACCTTCAGACCTTGGAATCCGTCTTCCATCACCTTTTCTGCCAGCATAGCGGTTGTTCTGGAGTTGCCGTCGACCGGGGGCCTTGGGCGATATTCAGTTTTTACTTATATACTACTGAATGAAGCCATCAGGGCCGATATTTAACACATTCCTTAGGAACAATCTATAAGTATTGATAACCTATAGACTATTTCGCTTTGGCGCCCTGTCAAGCACGGCCCGCCGCGGAAACCGGCACAGGGACGCCGACCCCGGGGTTATCGGCTGCTGGTGGCAACTTCTTGATAATGCTTTCGGTCACATGAAGCGGAGAGAAATCTGCTACAGTCAGCGCCCCACGCCCACGTCACCCGCCCACGCCCGATGACTCTGCAGCTTGCCGCCGTGATGGACCCCATCGGGACCATCGACTTCAGGAAGGACACCACCCTGTCCATCCTGCTGGCCGCCCAGGCCCGTGGCATGGAACTGTATCACGTCCTGCAAAGCGACCTGTATCTGGACCGGGGGCGGACGGGCGCGCGCATGCAGCCCTTGACGGTGGCCGATGATCCCCGCGGCTGGTACCGGCTGGGGGAGCCCGTGGATCGCCCCCTGGCGGAGATGGACGTGGTGCTCATGCGCAAGGACCCGCCCTTCGACACCGACTACCTGCACGCCACCTACCTGCTGGAGCTGGCAGCGGCCGAGGGCACGCTGGTGGTCAACGATCCGCGCGCCCTGCGCGACTGCAACGAGAAGCTGGCGGTGGCCTGGTTCCCGGAGCTGGCCCCGCCCACCCTGGTGGCCGCGGGCGCCGCGCGCATCCTGGCCTTCCTCGAGGAGCACCGTGACATCATCCTCAAGCCCCTGGACAGCATGGGCGGGGCCTCGGTGTTCCGCCTGCGCCTGGACGACCCCAACCGCAACGTCATCATCGAGACCCTCACCCGCCACGGCCGCCGCCAGGTGATGGCCCAGCGCTTCATCCCGGAGGTGGCCGAGACCGGTGACAAGCGCATCCTGCTCGTCGGCGGCGAGCCCCTGCCCCGGGCCCTGGCCCGCATCCCCGCCCCGGGCGAGACCCGGGCCAACCTGGCCACCGGCGGGCGCGGCGTGGGGGTGGAGCTCACCTCCCGCGACCGCGAGATCTGCGCGCGGGTGGGCCCGGAGCTGGCCCGGCGCGGGATCCTGTTTGCCGGTCTCGACGTCATCGGCGGCTGGCTCACCGAGGTCAACGTCACCAGCCCCACCGGCGCCCGCCAGCTGGAAGCCGAGTTCGGCCTCGACGTGGGCGGCCGCCTGCTGGACGCCGTGACCGCCCGCCTCGGCGCCGGCACCGCGCGGAGGGCGCCGTGAGTCCCGTGCGCCTGCACCGCCTCGCCGCGGCGGCCGTGCTGGCGGCCGTGCTCGCCGCCGGCTGCCAGCGGGAGGCGCCGCCCATCCAGCGCCACGAGTTCCTCGCCTTCGGCACCCTGGTGGAACTGAGCCTGGCCGGGGTGAGCCCGGAGCTGGCGGCCGAGGC
>JALUTW010000137.1 GCA_027021685.1 Chromatiales bacterium
GACGAGCGCGCCGTCACCGGTATGCACGTCCACCTCCACCTCGCCCGGCGATGCCCGCTGGGCATTGTCCAGCAGGTTGTCCAGGGCCCGGGTCAGGGTGCGATCCGCCACCACCGCACCGTCGGCGGAATCGCAGCGCTGATGGACGGTGAGTTCACAGCCGGGATGGGCCTGGCGCCAGGCATCGAGCCAGCGGTGTACGAAATCATCCGCCGCCACCGGCGCACCGGTGCTGGCGGGTACGTTGCCGGCATCGCGTGACAGCCGCGACAGCGCCTCCTTGCAGCGCCGCACCTGCTGGCCCTCATGGAGCGGCGCATGGCCGAGCGGGGCCTGGCGCCGCTGAGCGACGGGGAACGGCAGCGGCTGCTGGACTACCTGCAGCGCCATGCCCGGTGACGGTGCGGGCACCGCGCGGATGCGCCTGTTCCCGGCCGCTGCCCGGTGCACGGCCGGGGTCTTTTTCCTGTGCCTGGTGCTGGTGCCGGCCGCCGCCGCGGTACAGGTGTCCCCATCGCCGGTGCCGGCACCCGTCCTGACCGGCGCCCTGCTGGGGGGCGGACAGTTCGACCTGCGCCAGCTGCACGGCCGCCCGGTGCTGGTGCACTTCTGGGCCAGCTTCTGCACCCCGTGCCTGGAAGAGCTGCCGTCGCTGCAGCGGCTGGCGGCGCGGTGCCCGGATCTCGCCGTGGTCACGGTGGCCGCCGATCGCGGGAGCCCGGCCCCGGTACGGGAGGTGGTGCGGCGGCTCGCCCTGACCCTGCCGGTGGTGCTGGCCCCGGAGCCCGCGCTGCGCCGGCGCTGGGAGGTCAACGTGCTCCCGGTGACCTACCTGCTGGACCGGGAGCACCGGCTGCGGGTGCGGGTGCTGGGCGCGCGGCGCTGGGACGGTGCAGCCGACCGCGCCTGGCTGGCGGAGGTAATGGGGACATGCGGAAACGGCTGAACGGCGCGCCTTTGTGCTGAATCAGTTCCGCCGGAGACTCTCTCCGCATCGCGGTGCGCCCGCTGCGCGGGCACACCCTACGGCCTTATGCGCCTCCGGGATTCAGGGAACAGAAGACGGAAGACAGAGGACAGAAGGCCGGAGCGTCGGGCATGGGAACGGTACAGTGCCTTGTCACCACACCCTGCAATCTCTCTGCGTCCTCCGTGTCTTGGTGTCTCTGCGTTGGGATCGCGTGGCCGGAACAGGCTCCGGGATCCGAATCACTGCTTCCGCCCCGGAGCGTCATGGGGCACGCCGGCGGCAAAGAGCTGCTCCACGTCCACCGCGTCGAAGACATACTTCTGGTTGCAGAACTCGCACGCCACCTCCACCTGGCCCATCTCGTCGAGGATGCCGTGGACCTCACCGGTCCCCAGCGAACGAAGCATGTTGGCCACGCGCTCGCGCGAACAGGAGCAGCGGAAGCACACCGGCTCGGCCTCGAACAGGCGCACGTCCTCCTCGTGAAACAGGCGGCGGATGATCTCGCGCGCATCCAGCTCCAGCAGCTCGCCGGGCGTGAGCGTGGCCGCAAGCCGTGTGACGCGGTTCCAGCGGTCGGCATCCTCCTCGTCCACGCGCCCGGGCAGCTTCTGCAGCAGGAGGCCGGCGGCGCTGGACTCCCCGGCCACCAGCAGCAGGCGGGTGTCCAGCTGCTCGGAGCGCATGAGGTAATCGGCCAGGGCGTCGGCCAGGCTGGCGCCGCGGGCCTCGACGATCCCCTGGTAGCGCTCGCCCTCGCCCTCCGGTTCCAGGGTGATGGCCAGGCGGCCGTCACCCAGCAGGGCCTGGAGCCCGCCCTCCGGCACCTCGCGGTTCCAGTGGGCGATGGCGCGCAGGGTACGGTCGGAGGTGCCTTCCACCACCAGCAGGGTCACCGGGCCGGAGCCCTGGAGCTGCGCCACCAGGCGGCCCTTGAATTTCACCGTGGCGGACAGCAGGGCCACCGCCGCCATCATCTCGCCCAGCAGTGCCCGCAGCGGCGGCGGGTAGTCGTGGCGCCGGGTCACGGCGCGCCAGGTGGCGTCCAGGTGCACCACTTCGCCGCGGATGGGCGCGTGCTCGAACACGAACCGGCGCAGGGTGTCCCCTTCGCTCACGGCAGGCGGGTGAAGAAGCGGTCCCAGCGCGGGGCCCCGGCGTGTTCCAGGTCGAAGGAGGCAATGACCGCCACCGCCCGGCCCAGTACCAGCTCACGGGGCACGAAGCCGAAGTAACGGGAATCGGCGGAGTTGTCCCGGTGGTCGCCCAGCACGAAGTAGTGCCCGGCCGGCACCCGGCGGGGGAAGAAGCCGCCCGCCCGGCGCGGCAGGCGCGACCACATCACCGGATGGCGGTGGTCGCCCAGCTGCTCCAGGAACACTGCGGCCTGCCCGCCACCCGCCGGCACGTAGTCCAGGGGCTTGCCGTTGACGTACAGCACGCCGTCGCGGGCGGCGATGACGTCTCCCGGCAGGCCCGCCACCCGCTTGACCAGGCGCTGGCCGTCGGCGGGTGAGAGCAGGATGACGATGTCGCCGCGGGCCGGATCGCCCCGGTGCCAGAGGTTGATGCGGGTGAAGGGCACGCGGATGTCGTAGGCCATGCGGTTCACGAACACCGCATCCCCGGGCAGGATGGTGGGCCGCATGGAGCCGCTGGGCACGTAGTTCCAGTCGGCGATGACCGAGCGCGAGCCGAAGATGACCAGGGCCAGCAGGCCCAGGCGCAGCAGCCCGCGCCCGGCGGCACGGGTGGAAGACGGCGGCGGTGGGGTATCGTCCATGTCCGGTTGGACCGCCGGTCAGCCGGCGAGTTTCTTCTTGAGCAGGGCGTTGACCTGGGCCGGGTTGGCCTTGCCGCCCGTGGCCTTCATCACCTGCCCGACGAAGAAGCCGATGAGCTTCTCCTTGCCCGCGCGGTACTGCTCCACCTGCCTGGGGTTGGCGCTGATGACCTCGTCGATGATGGCCTCGATGGCGCCGGTGTCGGTGATCTGCTTCAGCCCGCGCTTTTCGATCACGGTGTCGGCGTCGCCCTCGCCGTTCCACATGGCCTCGAACACCTCCTTGGCGATCTTGCCGGAGATGGTCTCGTCGAGGATGCGCTTGAGCATGCCGGCCAGCATGGCGGCGCTCACCGGGCTGTCGGCGATGTCGCGGTTCTCCTTGTTGAGGAAACCGGACAGCTCGCCCATGACCCAGTTGGCGGCCAGCTTGGCCTCCCCGCAAAGACGGGCGACCTCCTCGTAGTAGTCGGCCAGCTCGCGGCTGGCGGTGAGCACGCCGGCGTCGTAGGCCGACAGGCCGTACTCCTCCATGAACCGGTGGCGCTTGGCGTCGGGCAGCTCGGGCAGGGTGGCGCGCACGCGCTCGATGTGCTCGGCCGTGACCTCCAGCGGCAGCAGGTCGGGATCGGGGAAGTAGCGGTAGTCCATGGCCTCTTCCTTGCTGCGCATGGAGCGGGTCTCGTTGCGGGCGGCGTCGTACAGCCGCGTCTCCTGCACCACCTGTCCCCCGGCTTCGAGGATCTCGATCTGGCGCTCGATCTCGTAGTTGATGGCACGCTCGATGAAGCGGAAGGAGTTGACGTTCTTGATCTCGGTGCGGGTGCCGAACTCCTTCGATCCCCTGGGCCGCACCGAGACGTTGGCGTCGCAGCGGAACGAGCCTTCCTGCATGTTGCCGTCGGAGATCTCCAGGTAGCGCACCAGGCTGTGGATCTTCTTCATGTAGGCCACCGCCTCGCGTGCCGAGCGCAGGTCGGGCTCGGACACGATCTCCAGCAGCGGGGTGCCGGCACGGTTGAGGTCGATGCCGGTCATGCCGTGGAAGTCCTCGTGCAGGGACTTGCCGGCGTCCTCCTCCAGGTGGGCCCGGGTGACGCCGATGACCTTCTCCTCGCCGTCCTCCAGCTCGATGACGACCCGGCCATGCTCGACGATGGGCAGCTCGTACTGGGAGATCTGGTAGCCCTTGGGCAGGTCGGGATAGAAGTAGTTCTTGCGCGCGAACACCGAGACCGGGGCGATCCGGGCCTCGATGGCGAGCCCGAACTTGATCGCCATGTCCACCGCCGCGGCATTGAGCACCGGCAGCACCCCCGGCAGGCCCAGGTCCACGGCGCAGGCCTGGGTGTTGGGCGGCGCACCATAGGCGGTGGAGGCGCCGGAGAAGATCTTGCTCTTCGTCGCCAGCTGGGTGTGGATCTCGAGTCCGATGACGGGTTCCCAATCCATGACAGGTGCTAGGTGCTAGGTGCTGGGTGCTGGGTGCCGGGTGCTGAGGTGCCGGATACTGCCCGCCCAGCAGCCAGCCGCCAGCGGCCGAATTGCCCGCGATGTCCATCAAGTACCATTGCGCCGCAAACCTCCACCCGACTACTCGAAGCCTCCCGGTACCTGCTGGTGCCAGTCCGTCTCCTGCTGGAACTTGTGCGCCACGTTGAGCAGGCGCGCCTCGTCGAACAGGTTGCCGATGATCTGCAGCCCCACCGGCAGGCCGTGGGCGAAACCGGCGGGAATGGACATGCCCGGCAGCCCCGCCAGGTTGACCGCGATGGTGTAGATGTCCGACAGGTACATGCTCACCGGGTCGTCGGTCTTCTCGCCCAGGCGGAAGGCCACCGTGGGCGAGGTGGGGCCCATGATCACGTCCACTTCCTCGAACGCGCGCATGAAGTCGTCGCGGATGAGGCGGCGGATCTTCTGTGCCTTCAGATAATAGGCGTCGTAGTAGCCGGCGGACAGGGCGTAGGTCCCGATCATGATGCGGCGCTTGACCTCGGCACCGAAACCCTCGCCGCGGCTGCGCTTGTACAGGTCCTCCAGGTCCCGGGGGTCCTGGCAGCGGTAGCCGAAGCGCACGCCGTCGTAGCGCGACAGGTTGGAGGAGCACTCGGCCGGCGCCACCACGTAGTAGGCCGGTACCGCGAGGTGGGTGTTGGGCAGGCTGATCTCGCTGACCCGGGCACCCATCCTTTTATATACCTCCAGCGCGCCCTCGATGCAGGCGGCCACGTCGTTGTCCAGGCCGTCGCCGAAGTACTCCCGGGGCAGGCCGATGCGCAGGCCGTCCAGGGGCTGGTCCAGGGCCGCGGTGTAGTCGGGCACCGGCCGGTCGATGCTGGTGGAGTCGCGCGGGTCGAAGCCGGCCATGGCCCCCAGCATGATGGCGGCGTCCTCGGCGGTGCGGGTCATGGGCCCGCCCTGGTCGAGGCTGGAGGCGAACGCGATCATGCCCCAGCGCGAGACCCGGCCGTAGGTGGGCTTGAGCCCGGTGATGCCGGTGAGCGCCGCCGGCTGCCGGATGGAGCCGCCGGTGTCGGTGCCGGTGGCGGCGGGCGCCAGCCGCGCGGCCACCGCCGCCGCCGAGCCGCCGGAGGAGCCGCCCGGGACCCGGTCGGTGTCCCAGGGGTTCTTCACCGGGCCGTAGAAGCTGGTCTCGTTGGACGAGCCCATGGCGAACTCGTCCATGTTGGTCTTGCCCAGCATGACCGCCCCGGCGGCGGCCAGCTTCTCCACCACGGTGGCGTCGTAGGGGGCGATGAAGTTGTCCAGCATGCGCGAGCCGCAGGAGGTGCGCACCCCGCGGGTGCAGAAGATGTCCTTGTGCAGGATGGGCACGCCGGTGAGCGGCCCGCCCTCGCCCGAGGCCAGGCGGCGGTCGGCCTCGGCCGCCTGGGCCATGGCCTCCTCCTCGGTGGCGGTGATGACGGCGTTGAGCTCCGGGTCCAGCTCGCGGATGCGCGCCAGCAGGGCCCGGGTCAGCTCCTCGCTGGAGAACTCGCGCCGGCGCAGGGCGCCGGCCACCTCGGCGATGGTCAACCGGTGCATGGCGGGACGGGGCTACTCGATGACCTTGGGCACCAGGTAGAGGCCGTTTTCCACCGCGGGCGCGATGCCCTGGAACAGCTCCCGCTGGTCGGTCTCGGTGACCTCGTCCGGGCGCAGGCGCTGGCTGGCCTCCATGGGGTGGGCCAGCGGCTCCACCGCGCTGGTGTCCACCGCGTTCATCTGCTCCACCAGGGCCAGGATGTCGGACAGGTTCCGGGCGTAGCCGGGCACGTCGGCCTCGTCGATGGCCAGCCGGGCCAGGTGGGCGATGCGTTCGACGTCTTGGCGGTCCAGGGACATGGCTCCCGATGCTCCTGTGGCGGGGCGGCCCCCCGCGGAAAACGGAAACGGTATCACAGATGACTGCTTGCCCAAAACCCCATAGTGTTATTAAATTGGTTGCTTAAACCACCATTGTTTCTCGATTTTTCACGACCTGACCACGGAATCCTCCTATGGTGTTCAACCGCCTGCGCGGCCTGTTTTCCAACGACATTTCCATCGATCTCGGCACCGCCAACACGCTGATTTACGTGCGCGGGCAGGGCATCGTCCTCAACGAACCCTCGGTGGTGGCCATCCGCCAGGAGCGGGGGCCGGGCGGGCCCAAGAGCATCGCCGCCGTGGGGATGGAGGCCAAGCGGATGCTGGGCCGGACCCCGGGCAACATCGTCGCCATCCGGCCCATGAAGGACGGCGTCATCGCCGACTTCACCGTGACCGAGAAGATGCTCCAGCACTTCATCAAGAAGGTGCACGAGACCAAGTTCTTCCGCCCCAGCCCCCGGGTGCTCATCTGCGTGCCCTGCGGCTCCACCCAGGTGGAGCGGCGGGCCATCCGCGAGTCGGCCGCCGGGGCCGGGGCGCGGGAGGTGTTCCTCATCGAGGAGCCCATGGCCGCCGCCATCGGGGCCGGGATGCCCATCTCCGAGGCCTCGGGCTCCATGGTCCTGGACATCGGCGGCGGCACCACCGAGGTGGCGGTGATCTCGCTGTCGGGCATCGTCTACGCCGCCTCGGTGCGCATCGGCGGCGACCGCTTCGACGAGGCCATCATCAACTACGTGCGCCGCAACTACGGCAGCCTCATCGGCGAGTCCACCGCCGAGCGCATCAAGCACGAGATCGGCTCCGCCTACCCCGGCAACGAGGTGCGCGAGATGGAAGTGCGCGGCCGCAACCTGGCCGAGGGCGTGCCGCGCAGCTTCACCCTCACCAGCAACGAGATCCTGGAGGCGCTGCAGGAGCCCCTGTCGGGCATCGTCTCGGCGGTCAAGACCGCCCTGGAGCAGACCCCGCCGGAGCTGGCCGCCGACATCGCCGAGCGGGGCATGGTGCTCACCGGCGGGGGTGCCCTGCTGCGCGACCTGGACCGCCTGCTCATGGAGGAGACCGGGCTGCCCGTGATCATCGCCGAGGACCCGCTCACCTGCGTGGCCCGCGGCGGCGGCCGGGCGCTGGAGATGATCGACGAACACGGGGGCGACCTGTTCAACCCGGACTAGCGGGCCCGCCGCCTGACCGGTCCTGAGGTGCTGCCATCAAACTGCTGTTCATCCAGGGACCGTCCATCGGCAGCCGGCTGTTGCTGCTGGCCGCGCTGTCCGTGGGCCTGATGGTGCTGGACCACCAGACCCGCTACGGCCAGCACCTGCGTGCCTCGCTGGTGGTGCTGGTCTACCCCCTCCAGTACGCGGTCACCGTGCCCGGCGATCTGGGCCGGTGGATGGCCGACGAGTTCACCACCCGCAGCCGGCTGGAGCGCGACAACGAGACCCTGCGCACCCAGAACCGCCTGCTCCGGGCCCAGCTCCAGAAGTACGCCGAGCTGGAGGCGGAAAACATCCGCCTGCGCGAGCTGCTGCAGTCGGCACGCAAGATGGGCGAGCGGGTGCTGGTGGCGGAGCTGCTGTCGGTGGACCTGGACCCCTACCGGCGCATGGTCAAGATCAACAAGGGCAGCCGCCACGGCGTCTACCTGGGCCAGCCGCTGGTGGACGCCGACGGCATCATGGGCCAGGTGGTGCGGGTCCACCCCCTGGACAGCGTGGCCATGCTCATCACCGACCCGGATCACACCCTGCCGGTGCAGGTGAACCGCAATGGCCTGCGGGCCATCGCCGTGGGCACCGGCACCGGGCTGAAGATCCCCTACCAGCCCAACAACGCCGACATCCGCCCGGGCGACCTGCTGGTGACCTCGGGCCTGGGCGGGGTGTTCCCCGCCGGCTACCCGGCGGCGGTGGTGGAGTCGGTGGAGACCAATCCCGCGCTGCAGTTCGCCACCATCACCGCGCGGCCGGCGGCACGCCTGGACCGGGGTCGCGAGGTGCTGCTGGTGTGGCCGGCGGGCACGGCCCCCGCCGCGGCACGGGCGGAGGTGCACCGGTGAGCGCACTGGGCCACCGCGGGGGGATCGTGATCGCGCTGTCCCTGGCGCTGGCCCTCATGCTGCACATGGTGCCCCTGCCGGGCTGGGCCGCGGCGGCACGGCCCGAGTGGCTGCTGCTGGTGGTGGTGTACTGGTGCCTGGCCCTGCCCGAACGGGTGGGCGTGGGCGTCGCCTGGTTCGCCGGCCTGCTGCTGGACGTGGTCCAGAGCAGTCTGTTGGGCCAGCACGCCCTGGCCATGGCCCTGGTGGCCTACCTGGCCATCAAGCTGCACCAGCGCATCCGCGTGTTCCCGCTGCCGCAGCAGGCCGCCACCGTGCTCCTGCTGGCCGGCCTCTACGCCCTGGCCGACCTGTGGGTGCGGGGCATGACCGGCCACGCTCCCAGCGTGTGGCGGGCGCTGCTGCCGGCGCTGACCACCGCCGCCCTGTGGCCGGTGGCCTTCGTCACCCTGCGGTTCCTGCGGCGCTACTACCGCGTCGCCTGATCCCATGGCGCGCCTCAACCCGGCCCCGCTCAAGGACCACCTGCGCGAAACCCTGCTGTTCAACCGGCGCCTCATCGCCGGGCTGTTCATCGCCGGCGGCCTGGTGCTGGTCCTGGTCGCGCGGCTGGCCCAGCTCCAGATCCTGGAGCACGACCACTACACCACCCTGTCCGAGAACAACCGGGTCAGCATCGAGCCGGTGGCGCCCACCCGCGGCCTCATCTACGACCGCAACGGCGTGCTGCTGGCCCAGAACCTGCCCAGCTTCCGCCTGGAGATCGTGCCCGAGCACGTGCCCGACATGGAGGCCACCCTGGACCGGCTCAGAAAGCTGGTGCGGCTGGACGAGGCGGACCTGGCCCGGTTCCGCCAGACCCTGAAGCGCAAGCGCCGGTTCGAGGGTGTGCCCCTGCGCTTCCGCCTCTCCGACGAGGAGGTGGCGCGGGTCTCGGTGCACCGCCACCGCCTGCCGGGGGTGTTCATCCGCGCCGAGCTGGCGCGCCACTACCCGCTGGGCCGGCTGGCCGCCCATGCCGTGGGCTACGTGGGCCGCATCAGCGAGGCGGAGCTGGCCGGGCTGTCGGACAACCTGCGCCACTGCCAGGCCGGGGCCCCGCCGGCCGAGGCCGCCGGCCTGCTGCGCCACGTGGACGAGGAGACCCTGTGCGAACTCATGGCCCCGTCCAATTACGCCGGCACCTGGCACATGGGCAAGGTGGGCATCGAGCGCTACTACGAGTACCTGCTCCACGGGCGGGTGGGCTACCAGAAGGTGGAGACCAACGCCCAGGGCCGGGTGCTCAAGGTGCTGGAGCGGACCCTGCCGGTGCCCGGCCGCAGCCTGTATCTCAACCTGGACGTGCGCCTGCAGCGCGCCGCGGAAACCGCCTTCGGCGACCACAACGGGGCACTGGTGGCCCTGGAGCCGCGCACCGGTGCCGTGCTGGCCCTGGTGAGCATGCCCGGCTACGACCCCAACCGGCTGGTGGCCGACTACCGCCGCCTCACCGCCTCGCCCGACCGGCCGCTGTTCAACCGCGCCATCCAGGGCCAGTATCCGCCCGGTTCCACCCTCAAGCCGTTCATCGCCCTGGCCGGCCTGGAGCTGGACATGATGCAGGCCAGCGACAGCATCCTGTGTCCCGGCTACTATCTGCTCAAGGGCGACGAGCGCCGCTACCGCGACTGGAAGAAGGAGGGCCACGGCGGGGTGGACATGGAACGGGCCATCGTGGAATCCTGCGACGTGTACTTCTACGACCTGGCCCTGGCCCTGGGCATCGACCGCATCCATGACTACCTGGCCCGGTTCGGCTTCGGCCGCCGCACCGGCATCGACCTGCCGGGCGAGCTGCCCGGGCTGCTGCCCTCGCGGGAGTGGAAGCGCAGGCATCACGGCCTGCCCTGGTTTCCGGGCGAGACCCTCATCACCGGCATCGGCCAGGGCTTCACCCTGACCACCCCGCTGCAGCTGGCGGAGGTCACCGCGACCCTGGCCAACGGCGGCCGGCGCCTGCACCCGCAGCTGGTGCGGGCCCTGGCCGATGCCGAAGGGGTTCCGGAGCAGACGGTGCCCCCCCGGTCCGCGGGCGAGGTGGGGGTGCGGGTTCCGGCCCACTGGCAGGCGGTGGTGCGGGCCATGCGCCGGGTGGTGCACTCGGTCCACGGCACGGCGCGGGGCATCGGTCACAATGTGGGGTATGCCATCGCCGGCAAGACCGGCACCGCGCAGGTATTCGGTATCAAGGAGGACGAGGAGTACGTGGAGGAGGAGATCGCCAAGCGCCTGCGCGACCACGCCCTGTTCATCGCCTTCGCCCCGGTGGAGGATCCGCGCATCGCGGTGGCCGTGATCGTGGAGAACGGCGGCTCCGGTGGCACGGTGGCGGCACCGGTGGCACGTGCGGTGATGGATGCCTGGCTGGCCACGGAGGAGGGCGATGTTCACTGACACCGGCAGCTTCGTCACCGAGACCCGCATCAGCGCCGGCCGGCGCCTGCTCCACCGCGTTCACCTGGACCTGCCGCTGCTGGTGGGCCTGCTGCTGCTGGCCGCCACCGGGCTGGCGGTGCTCTACAGCGCCGGCGAGCGCAGCGGCGAGCTGGTGCTGCGCCAGCTCACGCGCATGACCCTGGGGTTCGGCGTGCTGCTGGTGCTGGCCCAGGTGCGGCCGGCGACCCTGCGCCGCTGGGCGCCGTGGCTGTACGGCGCCGGCCTGGTGCTGCTGCTGGCGGTGCTGGTGCTGGGGGTGGTGGGCAAGGGCGCCCAGCGCTGGCTGGACCTGGGGCTGTTCACCTTCCAGCCCTCGGAACTCATGAAGCTGGCGGTGCCCATGATGATCGCCTGGTACCTGGCGGACAACCCGCTGCCGCCACCGCGCCGGCGCATCGCCGCCGCCTCGCTGTTCCTGCTGGTGCCTGCCCTGCTCATTGCCAAGCAGCCGGACCTGGGGACCGCCCTGCTGGTGGCCAGCGCCGGCTTCTTCGTCCTGTTCCTGGCCGGGCTGTCGTGGCGCTTCATGGGCCTGCTGGTGGTGGTGCTGGCGGTGGTGGCCACGCTCCTGTGGGTGTTCCCCAACCCGCTGCTGCACGACTACCAGCGCCAGCGCATCCTCACCTTCCTGCACCCGGAGAACGACCCCCTGGGCTCGGGCTACCACATCATCCAGTCGGCCATCGCCATCGGCTCGGGCGGGCCCTACGGCAAGGGCTGGCTCAACGGGACCCAGTCGCACCTGGACTTCCTGCCCGAACGCTCCACCGACTTCATCTTCTCCGTGTTCAGCGAGGAGTTCGGCTTCCTGGGCAACCTGCTGCTGCTGGCCATGTACCTGTTCGTCATCGGCCGCGGCGCCCTCATCGCGGCCGAGGCCCAGGACACCTTCTCGCGGCTGCTGGCCGGGTCCATCACCTTCACCTTCTTCGTCTACGTCTTCGTCAACATCGGCATGGTCTCGGGCCTGCTGCCGGTGGTGGGCCTGCCGCTGCCGCTGCTGAGCTACGGCGGCACCTCGCTGGTGACGGTGATGGCAGGATTCGGCATGCTCATGTCCATCCGCACCCACCGCAGACTCATCGCCACCTGACGGTTTATACTTGCCCCATGCTGTTGCGCTGCACTCTCCTGCTCCTGCTCGCCGCCGCCGCTTCCGCAGCGGCGGCCACTGCCGCTCCGCCGGCACGGGTGGACCGCAAGGCCGTCTACGAGTTCATCGACGAGATGGCCCGCCGCCACCAGTTCGAGCCGGAGGCGCTCAAGTCCCTGTTCACCCAGGCCCGGCTGCGGCGCGAGATCGTGGAGGCCATCTCGCGCCCGGCCGAGGCCAAGCCCTGGCACGAGTACCGGCCCATCTTCGTCACCCGCCAGCGCATCGAGGGCGGCCTGCGCTTCTGGCGGGAGAACGCCGCGGTCCTGGAGCGGGCGGCACGCGAGTACGGCGTGCCGGAACGGATCATCGTCGCCATCATCGGGGTGGAGACCCTGTACGGCAAACGCCAGGGCCGTTACCGGGTGCTGGACTCGCTGGCCACGCTGGCCTTCGCCTACCCGCCGCGCAGCCGCTTCTTCCGCAGCGAGCTGGAGCACTACCTGCTCATGACCCGGGAGGAGAACATGGACCCGCTGGCCCAGCGGGGTTCCTACGCCGGAGCCATGGGCATGCCCCAGTTCATCTCCTCCAGCTTCCGCCGCTACGCAGTGGACTTCGACGGCGACGGGCGGCGCGATCTCTGGAACAACCCCGCCGACGCCATCGGCAGCGTGGCCAACTATTTCAAGCGCCATGGCTGGCGCCCGGGCGAGCCTGTCGCCGTCCGGGTGCAGGTGCGGGGCGAAGGCTGGCGCGAGCTGCTGGCCGCCGGCATCAGACCGCGCTTTTCGCCCGCCGAGCTGCATGCCGCCGGCGTGGTGCTGCCGGAGGACACCCCGCCGGAACTGCGCGGCGCCCTGCTGGAACTGCAGGGTCCCGGCGGCCCCGAATACTGGGTGGGCTGGCGCAACTTCTACGTCATCACCCGCTACAATCACAGCAAGCTGTACGCGATGGCCGTGCACCAGCTGAGCCAGGCCATCGCCGCAAGACGCTGAAGGGGAAGCGATGCACGGCAGGATCATGCTGCTGGTGACCCTGGCGCTGGCCGGCTGCGCCGGCGACCGCTACGCACAGTCCCGTGACAGCGCCCCGCCCGTCCATGTCTCCGTGGATCACATCCCCGACGCGGTGCCGCGGGTGGAGCCGCGCAGCAAGTACGGCAATCCCGAGTCCTACGTGGTCAAGGGCCGGCGCTACCGGGTGCGCAAATCCGCGGCCGGCTACGTGGCCCGTGGCGTCGCCTCCTGGTACGGCACCAAGTTCCACGGCTACCGCACCGCCTCCGGCGAGATCTACGACATGTACGCCATGACCGCGGCCCACCGCACGCTGCCGCTGCCCACCTACGTGGAGGTCACCAACCTCGACAACGGCCGCCGGGTGGTGGTGCGGGTCAACGACCGCGGGCCGTTCCACGACAACCGCATCATCGATCTCTCCTATGCCGCCGCGCGCAAGCTGGGCATGATCGAGACCGGCACCGCGCCGGTGGAGGTGCGGGCCATCGACCCCAAGGCGCCGCGCCGCACCGCCTCCGCACGCCCCGGCTACACCCTGTACCTGCAGGCCGGAGCCTTCGCCAGCCGTACCAACGCCGAACGCCTGCGCCGGCGGCTGCTCGCCGTGGTGCGCGGGCATCCGGTGGACACCGCCCGCTCCCATCGTGACGGCCTCTACCGGGTGCGCATCGGGCCCCTGTCCAGCGTGGAGCTGGCCGACCGCCTGGCCCGGCGCCTGTCCAGCCTCGGTATCACCGAGCCCCACGTGGTGGTGCACTAAAAGCTGCTGGGTGCTGGCTGCTGGGTGCTGGGTGGTTG
>JALUTW010000138.1 GCA_027021685.1 Chromatiales bacterium
GTGGGCCGCGACGCCGGCGAGCTGGCGGGGCTGGGCGCGCTGGGCGTGACCGTGGGCGACGACCCGGCCGCGGCGGCGGAGTCTTTCGACGTGCTCATCGACTTCACCCTGCCCGAGGCCACCGCCGCCCATCTGGCCCTGTGCCGGGAGGCGGGCAAGCGCCTGGTCATCGGTACCACCGGCCTCGACGAGTCCCGGAAGCAGGCCATCCGCGAGGCCGGGGCCGACATCGGCATCGTCTTCGCCCCCAACATGAGCGTGGGCGTCAACCTCTGCCTCAAGCTGCTGGAGACCGCCGCCCGGGTCCTGGGTGACGGGGTGGACGTGGAGATCGTCGAGGCCCATCACCGGCACAAGGTGGACGCCCCCTCCGGCACCGCCCTGGCCATGGGCGAGGCGGTGGCCCGCACCCTGGGCCGGGACCTGCAGGAGTGCGCGGTGTACGGCCGCCACGGCCACACCGGCGAGCGCGACCGGCGCACCATCGGCTTTTCCACCATCCGTGCCGGGGACATCGTGGGCGAGCACACGGTGATGTTCGCCGGCACCGGCGAGCGGGTGGAGATCACCCACAAGGCCTCCTCGCGCATGACCTTCGCCACCGGCGCGGTGCGGGCGGCCCTGTGGCTCATGGACCGCCCGGCGGGGGTCTACGACATGCAGGACGTGCTCGGCCTGCGCGGCTGAGGCGGCGGTCTGGTCACCGCCGCCGGGCTCGGTTACAATTCCCCCGGTCCGAAAAACTTTTTTCCGGCCGCGTCAGTTCTGAAACGGGAGCTTCCCCTGGGATGCCTCCCGTTTTTTGCACGCGCGCCCCGTGTGGAGGCTTCGTTGACGAAACCGGCCCTGCTCGCCCTGGAAAACGGCGCCGTCTTCCACGGTGTCGGGATCGGTGTTTCCGGGCAGGCCGTGGGCGAGGTGGTGTTCAACACCGCCATCACGGGCTACCAGGAGATCCTCACCGATCCCTCCTACGCCCGCCAGATCGTCACTCTCACCTACCCCCACATCGGCAACACCGGCACCACGCCGGAGGACGAGGAGTCCTCCCACGTGCATGCCGCCGGCCTGGTGATCCGCGACCTGCCGCCGCGCCCGTCGAGCTGGCGCAGCCGCGAGCCGCTGCCGGCCTACCTGGAGCGCCAGCAGGTGGTGGCCATCGCCGGCATCGACACCCGGCGCCTGACCCGGATCCTGCGCGAGGAGGGGGCCCAGAACGGCTGCATCCTGGCCGGCGACGGCATCGACGAGCACGCCGCGCTGGCCGCCGCGCGCGGCTTTCCCGGCCTCAAGGGCATGGACCTGGCCCGCGAGGTCACCACCCACATGCCCTACGAGTGGGCCCAGGGGACCTGGACCCTGGAGGCCGGCCTGCCGCCGGCGCCGGAGCACCTGGACCAGGCCCTGCCCTACCACGTGGTGGCCTACGACTTCGGGGTCAAGCGCAACATCCTGCGCATGCTGGTGGACCGCGGCTGCCGGGTCACCGTGGTGCCGGCCCTGACCCCGGCGGCCGAGGTGCTCAAGCTGGCCCCCGACGGGGTGTTCCTGTCCAACGGTCCCGGCGACCCCGAGCCCTGCACCTATGCCATCGCCGCCATCCGCGAGCTGCTGGACACCGGCCTGCCCCTGTTCGGCATCTGCCTCGGCCACCAGCTCCTGGGGCTGGCCTGCGGCGCGCGCACGGTGAAGATGAAGTTCGGCCACCACGGCGCCAACCACCCGGTGCAGGACCTGGACACGGGGCGGGTGATGATCACCAGCCAGAACCACGGCTTCGCCGTGGACGAGGACAGCCTGCCGGCCAACGTGCGCGCCACCCACCGGTCCCTGTTCGACGGCTCGCTGCAGGGCATCGCGCTCACCGACCGCCCGGCCTTCGGCTTCCAGGGCCACCCCGAGGCCAGCCCCGGGCCCCACGACGTGGCGCACCTGTTCGACCAGTTCGTGAAACTGGTCGAACAGGGACGAGGGACGAGGGACGAGGGACGAGGAGGAGAGTGACCTCGAGGGTCGGGATTCGTCTCGGATAACAGATGCCCAAAAGAACAGACATCGAAAGCATCCT
This sequence comes from Chromatiales bacterium, assembly GCA_027021685.1. Lineage (GTDB taxonomy): Bacteria > Pseudomonadota > Gammaproteobacteria > CAMYNG01 > CAMYNG01 > JALUTW01. Next base: position 2,069 of record JALUTW010000138.1, read on the forward strand.
GATCATCGGCGCCGGGCCCATCGTCATCGGGCAGGCGTGCGAGTTCGACTACTCCGGGGCCCAGGCCTGCAAGGCCCTGCGCGAGGAGGGCTACCGCGTCATCCTGGTCAACTCCAACCCGGCCACCATCATGACCGACCCGGAGATGGCCGACGCCACCTACATCGAGCCCATCCGCTGGCAGCACCTGGCGCGCATCATCGAGCGCGAGCGGCCCGATGCCCTGCTGCCCACCATGGGCGGCCAGACCGGGCTCAACTGCGCCCTGGACCTGGCCCGCGAGGGGGTGCTGGAGGCCTTCGGGGTGGAGATGATCGGCGCCTCGCGCGAGGCCATCGACAAGGCCGAGGACCGCGACCGCTTCCGCCAGGCCATGGCCCGCATCGGGCTGGAGATGCCGCGCTCGGCCATCGCCCATTCCCTGGAGGAGGCGCTGCAGGTGCAGGCCCGCATCGGCTTCCCCGCCATCATCCGGCCGTCCTTCACCCTCGGCGGCTCCGGGGGCGGCATCGCCTACAACCGCGAGGAGTTCGTGGAGATCTGCGAGCGCGGGCTGGACCTGTCGCCCACCAGCGAGCTGCTCATCGAGGAGTCCATCGCCGGGTGGAAGGAATACGAGATGGAGGTGGTGCGCGACTGCAGGGACAACTGCATCATCGTCTGCTCCATCGAGAACCTGGACCCCATGGGGGTGCACACCGGCGACTCCATCACCGTGGCCCCGGCCCAGACGCTCACCGACAAGGAATACCAGATCATGCGCGACGCCTCCATCGCCGTGCTGCGCGAGATCGGCGTCGACACCGGCGGGTCCAACGTGCAGTTCGCCGTCAATCCCGAGGACGGGCGCCTGGTGATCATCGAGATGAACCCGCGCGTGTCGCGGTCCTCGGCCCTGGCCTCCAAGGCCACCGGCTTCCCCATCGCCAAGGTGGCGGCCAAGCTGGCGGTGGGCTACACGCTGGACGAGCTGCGCAACGAGATCACCGGCGGGGTGACCCCGGCCTCGTTCGAGCCCACCATCGACTACGTGGTGACCAAGGTGCCGCGCTTCACCTTCGAGAAGTTCCCGGAGGCCGATCCCCATCTCACCACCCAGATGAAGTCGGTGGGCGAGGTCATGGCCATCGGCCGCACCTTCCAGGAATCCCTGCAGAAGGCCCTGCGCGGGCTGGAGATCGGCGCCGACGGCCTCGACGAGCGGCTGACCGAGGCCGAGCGCGCCGACCGCGACCGCCTCAAGCAGCACGTGCGCGTGCCCACCGCCGAGCGCCTGTGGTACGTGGCCGACGCCTTCCGCGCCGGCTGGGACGAGGAAGAGGTCCATGCCCACAGCCGCATCGATCCCTGGTTCCTGGCCCAGATCCGGGACCTGGTGGAGACCGAGGCCGAGGTGCGCGCCCTGGGCGACCTGGAGCGGCTGGACCGGGACGCCCTGTTCCGCCTCAAGCGCAAGGGTTTTTCCGACCGGCGCCTGGCCCGGCTGCTGGGCACCGACGAGCACGCGGTGCGGGCCCGGCGCTGGGCCCTGGGCGTGCACCCGGTGTACAAGCGGGTGGACACCTGTGCCGCCGAGTTCGCTGCGTCCACCGCCTACCTCTATTCCACCTACGAGGAAGAGTGCGAGGCCGAGCCCGGCGACGCCGACAAGATCGTGGTGCTGGGCGGCGGGCCCAACCGCATCGGCCAGGGCATCGAGTTCGACTACTGCTGCGTGCATGCGGCCCAGGCCTGCCGCGCCGACGGCTTCGAGACCATCATGGTCAACTGCAACCCGGAGACGGTGTCCACCGACTACGACACCTCCGACCGCCTCTACTTCGAGCCGCTGACCCTGGAGGACGTGCTGGAGATCCTGCACAAGGAGAAGCCGCGCGGGGTCATCGTCCAGTACGGCGGGCAGACCCCGCTCAAGCTGGCGCGCGACCTGGAGGCGGCGGGCGCCCCCATCATCGGCACCTCGCCCGACTCCATCGACCTGGCCGAGGACCGCGAGCGCTTCCAGCAGCTCCTCCACGCCCTGGGCCTGCACCAGCCGCCCAACCGCACCGCCCGCGACACCGAGGAGGCGGTGCGCCTGGCGGCGGAGATCGGCTATCCCCTGGTGGTGCGCCCGTCCTACGTGCTGGGCGGGCGGGCCATGGAGATCGTGTACAAGGAGGACGAGCTGCGCCACTACATGACCCACGCGGTCCAGGTCTCCAACGACTCGCCGGTGCTGCTGGATCGGTTCCTGGACGACGCCATCGAGGTGGACGTGGATGCGGTGTGCGACGGCGAACAGGTGGTGGTGGCCGGGATCATGGAGCACATCGAGCAGGCCGGCGTGCACTCGGGTGACTCGGCCTGCTCGCTGCCGCCCCACAGCCTGGACCCGGCCATCTGCGACCGCCTGCGCGAGCAGGTGGCGGCCATGGCCCGCGGGCTCAACGTGGTGGGGCTCATGAACACCCAGTTCGCCATCAAGGACGGCGAGATCTACGTCCTGGAGGTCAACCCGCGCGCCTCGCGCACGGTGCCCTTCGTGTCCAAGGCCACCGGCATCCCCTGGGCCAAGGTGGCGGCGCGCTGCATGACCGGCCACAGCCTGGCCGCCCAGGGCGTGACCGCCGAGGTGGTGCCGGACTACTACTCGGTCAAGGAGGCGGTGTTCCCCTTCAACAAGTTCCCCAGCGTCGATCCCCAGCTCGGGCCGGAGATGAAGTCCACCGGCGAGGTCATGGGCGTGGGCGCGCGCTTCGGCATCGCCTTCGCCAAATCCCAGCTCGCCGCCGGGATTGCCCTGCCGCGCGGAGGGCGCGCCTTCCTCTCGGTGCGCGATGCCGACAAGGCCGGCGCGGTGGCCCTGGGCCGGCGCCTGCTGGAGCTGGGCTTCGCCCTGGTGGGCACCCACGGCACGGCGCGGGCGCTGGAGGCGGCGGGCCTGCCCTGCGACCACATCAACAAGGTGGCGGAGGGGCGCCCGCACGTGGTAGATATGATCAAGAACGGCGACATCGACCTCATCGTCAACACCACCGAGGGGCGCCAGGCCATCGCCGATTCGGCCTCCATCCGGCGCACGGCGCTCCAGCACAAGGTGACCTATACTACGACCCTGGCCGGCGGGTTCGCCCTGGCGGCGGCCATCGCCGAGACCGACGTGGACGAGGTTTACCGGATCCAGGACCTACACCGGGAGCGGATGTCATGAGCAAGGTACCCCTGACCAGGCGCGGCGCGGAGAAGCTGCGCGAAGAGCTCAACGATCTGAAGAACGTTCAGCGTCCCCGGGTGATCCAGGCCATCGCCGAGGCGCGCGAGCACGGCGACCTCAAGGAAAATGCGGAGTACCACGCCGCCCGCGAGCAGCAGAGCTTCATCGAGGGGCGCATCAAGGAGATCGAGAGCAAGCTGGCCAATGCCCAGATCATCGACGTGGCCAGCCTCGATGCCAACGGCAAGATCGTGTTCGGGGCCACGGTGGAGCTCATCGATGCCGACACCGGCGACGAGTTCACCTACCAGATCGTGGGCGAGGACGAGGCCGACATCAGCCAGGGACTGCTGTCGGTGAATTCCCCCATCGCCCGCGCCCTCATCGGCAAGTACGAGGGCGACGAGGTCACGGTCCAGACCCCGGGCGGGACCAAGACCTTCGAGATCATTTCGGTCAAGTACATCTAGGCGCCGCCGTCCCCACCCATGCCTCCGTTCCGCCTGCAGGCCGCCGTCCGCGCGGGCGAGCGCGTGCTGCTCGCCCTGTGGGCGGGGGCCATGTGGACCGCGGGCTACATCGCGGCGCCGCTGCTGTTCGCGCGCCTGGACGATCGCGCCCTGGCGGGCACGCTGGCGGGCGGGCTGTTCTCGGTGGTGGCCGTGCTGGGGCTTGCCTGCGGGGGCCTGCTGCTGGCGGTCCAGGCCGTGCGCCACGGCCGTCACGTCTGGCGGCGCTGGCGGGCGGTGCTGCTGGCGGCCATGGTGGCGGTGACCCTGGCCGGGGAGCTGGGCCTGCAGCCGCGCCTGGCGGCCCTGCGCGCGGCGGGGCTGGAGGGCCCCGCGGCGCGGGCCTTCGGCCGCCTGCACGGCCTCGCCTCGGTCCTGTTCCTGTGCAACAGCCTGGGCGCCCTGGTGCTGGTGGCGGCGGGACCGGATCAGCCCCGCGGCAGGCGCAGCACCGGGGGCTCGGCGGGCCGGTAGAACACCGCCATGCGGCCGATGGCCTGGACCAGGGCGGCACCGCAGCGGCCGGCGATGTCCGCGGCCAGGGCCTCGCGCGCGGCCCGGTGGCCGGGCAGGCGCACCTTGATCAGTTCGTGGTGGGCCAGGGCGGCGTCGATTTCGGCCAGCACCGCCTCGTGCAGGCCGGCGGCGCCCACCAGGACCACGGGTTTGAGATGATGGGCCCGGGCGCGGAGAAAACGCCGCTGTCCGGGGGTCAGACCAGGCATGAAACGGATTCCGGATGACAGTCCATCGGGGCGCGCCAGTGTAGCGGGGACGGGCCGGCCCGTCACCCCGGGGGCGGTCCTGGCCCCGGTCAAGCGCGACCTGGGCATCCTGCTGGTGCTGGCCTTCCCCGTGTGGGTGGGGGCCGAACGGGGCATCGCCGAGCCCGGCCTGCGGGCCCTGGTGCTGGGGGCCTTCGGGGGCCTGGCTGCGGCCTGGGTCGCCCTGCGCGCCCGCCGGGTCCTGCGCGACCTGGCCCGGCGGGGGGAGGGCTGAGCGTGGCCCGCAGCCGCAGCAGCCGGCGCTGGCTGCAGGAGCACCGCGGCGACCCCCACGTGAAGCGGGCCCGGGCCGAGGGCTGGCGCTCGCGCGCGGCCCTCAAGCTGGAGGAGCTGGACCGCCGCGACCGCCTGCTGCGGCCGGGCATGACGGTGGTGGACCTGGGTGCGGCCCCCGGCGGCTGGTCCCAGTACGCCGCCCGCCGCCTGGCCGGCCGCGGCCGGGTCCTGGCCCTGGACCGGCTGCCCATGGAGGCCCTGCCCGGGGTGGAGTTCATCCAGGGCGACTTCACCGAGGCCGGCCCCCTGGAGGCCCTGCGCGCGGCCCTGGGCGGGGATCCGGTCCACCTTGTAATGTCGGACATGGCCCCCAATCTCAGTGGCATGAAGGCCGTGGACCAGCCACGGGCCATGTATCTGGCCGAGCTGGCCCTGGACCTGGCCGAGGAAGTCCTTGCTCCGGGCGGGGACTTTCTGGTGAAGGTGTTCCAGGGCGAGGGGCTGGACGCCTACCGCCAGCGGCTGCGGGAACGCTTCGGGCGCCTGCTCACGCGCAAGCCCGGGGCCTCGCGCGCGCGCTCCGCGGAGGTCTACCTGCTGGCACGCGGCTATACTAGTGTAGTAACGTAGGCCGAGGAACGGCTGCTGAACATATATAGAGGTATCCCTTGAGCGATCTGGCCAAGAACATCATCCTGTGGGTGATCATCGCGATCATCCTCATGGCCGTGTTTCAGAACCTGAGCACGCGCGCCACGGCACCCGCCGCCATCCCCTATTCCCAGTTCATGGAGTACGTGAAGACCGACCAGGTGCAGAAGGTGGTCTTCCAGGAGCGGGAGATCACCGGCGTGCTCAAGAGCAACCAGCGGTTCGCCACCTACAGCCCCGAGACCGACAACTCGGCGCTCATCGGCGACCTGCTCAGGCACGGCGTGGAGATCAGCGCCAAGCCCCCGGAGCCGGCCTTCTGGGGCCCGCTGTTCTTCAACCTGTTCCCGTTCCTGCTCATCATCGGGCTGTGGATCTTCTTCATGCGCCAGATGCAGGGCGGGGGCGGCGGCCGCGGGGCCCTGTCCTTCGGCAAGAGCCGCGCGCGCCTGCTGGGCGAGGACCAGGTCAAGGTGACCTTCGCCGACGTGGCCGGCGTGGAAGAGGCCAAGGAGGAGGTGGCCGAGCTGGTGGAGTTCCTGCGTGACCCGGGCAAGTTCCAGAAGCTGGGCGGCAAGATCCCCCGCGGCGTGCTCATGGTGGGCCCGCCCGGCACCGGCAAGACCCTGCTGGCCAAGGCCATCGCCGGCGAGGCCAAGGTGCCGTTCTTCACCATCTCCGGCTCCGACTTCGTGGAGATGTTCGTGGGCGTGGGCGCCTCGCGCGTGCGTGACATGTTCGACCAGGCCAAGAAGCACGCCCCCTGCATCATCTTCATCGACGAGATCGACGCCGTGGGCCGCCACCGCGGCGCCGGCCTGGGCGGCGGCCACGACGAGCGCGAGCAGACCCTCAACCAGCTCCTGGTGGAGATGGACGGCTTCGAGGGCAACGAGGGCATCATCGTCATCGCCGCCACCAACCGGCCCGACGTGCTGGATCCGGCGCTGCTGCGCCCGGGCCGCTTCGACCGCCAGGTGGTGGTGCCGCTGCCCGACCTGCGCGGGCGCGAGCAGATCCTGCGCGTCCACATGCGCAAGGTACCGGTGGGCGACGACGTGGACCCGCGCATCATCGCCCGCGGCACGCCCGGTTTCTCCGGTGCCGATCTGGCCAACCTGGTCAACGAGGCGGCGCTGTTCGCGGCGCGGGCCGACAAGCGCACGGTGGACATGGAGGAGTTCGAGAAGGCCAAGGACAAGATCATGATGGGCGCCGAGCGCAAGTCCATGGTCATGAGCGAGGAGGAGAAGCGCCTCACCGCCTACCACGAGGCCGGCCACGCCATCGTCGGCCTGTCGGTGCCCTCGCACGACCCGGTGTACAAGGTCACCATCATCCCCCGCGGCCGCGCCCTGGGCGTGACCATGTTCCTGCCCGAGGAGGACCGCTACAGCTACAGCAAGGAGCGGCTGGAGAGCCAGATCTGCTCGCTGTTCGGCGGCCGCATCGCCGAGGAGCTGATCTTCGGCCCGGAGAAGGTGACCACCGGCGCCGCCAACGACATCCAGCGCACCACCGAGCTGGCGCGCAACATGGTGACCAAGTGGGGCCTGTCGGAGCGGCTGGGGCCGCTGACCTACAGCGACGAGGAGGGCGAGATCTTCCTCGGCCACGCGGTGACCCAGCACAAGCAGGTCTCGGAGGAGACCGCGCACATCATCGACGAGGAGGTGCGGGCCATCGTGGACCGCAACTACCAGCGCGCGCGCCAGATCCTCGAGGACAACATCGACAAGCTGCATGCCATGGCCGAGGCCCTGATGAAGTACGAGACCATCGACAAGCAGCAGATCGAGGACATCATGGCCGGGCGGCCGCCGCGGCCGCCGGAGGAGTGGGGCGATGCCGGCCCTGCCGGCGGCGCCCGGGCGGGCGAGGCCGAGGAAGAGGAGGCCGGGCGCAAGAAGCCGGCCGAGGGCGGCGCCATCGGCGGGCCTGCGTCCGAACACTGACCCTGCCCGCGGGCGAACCCATGCAACGGCGGACATCGCGTCCGCCGTTTTCTTTGCCCGCCGGGCTGAAAATGTCGGTTCCCTCTCCCTCCGGGAGAGGGACAGGGTGAGGGGGTGCGAACGGTACCGTGCGCCAGGCG
>JALUTW010000139.1 GCA_027021685.1 Chromatiales bacterium
CCATGACTGATCACGCTGCTTTCCTGCGCGGCAACCGGCCGCTGGTCATGGGGGTCCTCAACGTCACCCCCGATTCCTTCTCCGACGGCGGGCGTTACCTGGCGCCGGCGGCGGCGCGGGAACGGGCCCGGCGCATGATCGCCGAGGGCGCCGACATCATCGACGTGGGCGGGGAGTCCACCCGCCCGGGGGCGGCGCCGGTGGGGGTGGAGGAGGAGCTGGCCCGGGTGGTGCCGGTCATCGAGGCCATCCGTGCCGAGAGCGACGTGCCCATCTCCGTGGACACCAGCAAGCCCGAGGTCATGGCCGCGGCCTGCGAGGCCGGGGCCGACATGATCAACGACGTGCGTGCCCTGCGCGAACCCGGCGCCCTGGAAACCGCCGCCCGCCTGGGTCGGCCGGTGTGCCTCATGCACATGCAGGGCGAGCCCCGCACCATGCAGGCCGCGCCCCGCTACGACGACGTGGTGGCCGAGGTGGAGGCGTTTCTGCGCCAGCGGGTGGCCGCGTGCGAGGCCGCGGGCCTTCCGCGCGGGAACCTGGTCATCGATCCGGGCTTCGGCTTTGGCAAGACGCTGGAACATAACCTATTGTTATTCCATGCCCTGCCGCGTCTTCACCGGATGGGGCTAGCCGTCCTGGTGGGCGTTTCCCGCAAGACCATGATTGGTACAATCCTGGACCGGCCCCCGCAGGGACGGCTTCACGGCAGCGTCGCCCTGGCCGGGCTGGCGGTGTGGCTGGGGGCCCGCATCGTGCGGGTCCACGACGTGGGGGCCACCCGCGATGCGGTGCGGGTGGTGCAGGCGGTGAAAGAGGCCGGCGAAGGAGAAGGGGGGATGCACACATGAAGCGACGCTATTTCGGCACCGACGGCATCCGCGGCCGCGTGGGCGAGCCGCCCATCACGCCGGACTTCGTGCTCAAGCTGGGCTGGGCCGTGGGCAAGGTGCTGGCCGGGCAGGGCCAGGGCAAGGTGCTCATCGGCAAGGACACCCGCATCTCCGGCTACATGTTCGAATCGGCCCTGGAGGCGGGGCTGTCGGCGGCGGGGGTGGACATCCACCTGCTGGGCCCCATGCCCACGCCGGCCATCGCCTACCTCACCCGCACCCTGCATGCCCAGGCCGGCATCGTCATCTCCGCCTCCCACAACCCCTACCACGACAACGGCATCAAGTTCTTCTCCGCCGACGGCACCAAGCTGCCCGACGAGATCGAGCTCGCCATCGAGGCCGAGCTGGAAAAGGAGATGGTGTGCAACGACTCGGCCAGCCTGGGCAAGGCGGTGAGGGTGGTGGATGCCCCCGGCCGCTACATCGAGTTCTGCAAGAGCACCATCGCCTCGCGCATCAGCCTGGCCGGCTGCCGCATGGTGGTGGATTGCGCCCACGGCGCCACCTATCACGTGGCGCCGGCGGTGTTCGCCGAGCTGGGTGCCGAGGTGATCCCCCTGGGCACCGAGCCCGACGGGCTCAACATCAACCATGACGTGGGCTCCACCCACATCACCGCCCTGCGCGCGGCGGTCATCGCCCAGGGGGCCGACCTGGGCGTGGCCTTCGATGGCGACGGCGACCGCGTGATCATGGTGGACCGGCGCGGGGACGAGGTGGACGGCGACGAGCTGATCTACATCATCGCCGCCGACCGCCACCGGGCCGGCCGGCTCCGGGGCGGGGTGGTGGGCACCCAGATGAGCAACCTGGGCCTGGAGCACGCCCTGGCCGGCATGGACATCCCGTTCCGCCGGGCCCGGGTGGGGGACCGCTACGTGCTGGAACTCATGCAGCAGGAGGGCTGGCTGCTGGGCGGCGAGTCCTCCGGGCACATCATCTGCCTGGACCGCACCTCCACCGGCGACGGCATCGTGTCCGCCCTCCAGGTGCTCGCGGCCATGGTGGAGAGCGGGCGCGAGCTCCACGAGCTGCGCGAGGGCATGGAGAAGTACCCCCAGCACATGGTCAACGTGGCCCTGGAGCCCGGCCGCGATCCCCTGGGCTCCGACACCCTGGCCGACGCCGTGCGCCAGGTGGAGGCCGAGCTCAACGGCACCGGCCGGGTCCTGCTGCGCCCCTCGGGGACCGAGCCGGTGATCCGGGTCATGGTGGAGGGCCGCGACGGGCGCCAGGTGCGGACCCTGGCCGAGCAGCTGGCCGATGCCGTGCGGGCCGCCGCCGAGGCCGCCTGAGCCCCGTTTCCCCGCCCCCCGCGTTGATTTATTGGCGCCGCGGCGCTAAGCTTTCGCGCTCTTTTACCGCGGACCCACACCCATCGGGGGGAGATTCATGCGCACGCCACTGGTTGCCGGCAACTGGAAGATGAACGGGACGCGCGAGACCATCGCCGCCCTGCTCGACGGGATCCTGGCCGGGATCGGCGACGTCAAGGCGGCCGAGGTGGCGGTCTGCCCCCCCTACCCGTACCTGGCCGAGGTGGGCCAGCGCCTGGCGGGCAGCCCGGTGGCCTGGGGCGCCCAGAACGCCAGCCAGGAGGAGAAGGGCGCCTTCACCGGCGAGGTCTCGGTGACCATGCTCAAGGATTTCGACTGCCGCTACGTCATCGTCGGCCACTCCGAGCGGCGCACCCTCTACGGCGAGACCGACGAGGTGGTGGCGGCCAAGTTCGCCCGCGTGCGCGACGCCGGCATGGCGCCCATCCTGTGCGTGGGCGAGACCCTGGAGGAGCGCGAGGCCGGCGTCACCGAGCAGGTGGTGGAGCGCCAGCTCAAGGCGGTGGTGGACAAGGTGGGCGCGGCGGCCATCGCCGACGGCGTCATCGCCTACGAGCCGGTGTGGGCCATCGGCACCGGCCGCACCGCCACCCCCGAGCAGGCCCAGGAGGTGCATGCCTTCATCCGCGGCCTGCTGGCGGGACACGACGGGGCCGTGGCCGAGGGCGTGCGCATCCTCTACGGCGGCAGCGTCAAGGGGGCCAACGCCGCCGAGCTGTTCGCCAAGCCCGACATCGATGGCGGCCTCATCGGCGGGGCGTCGCTGGTGGCGGACGAGTTTCTCACCATCTGCCGGGCCGCGGGCTAGGCGGGGCGGGAGTCATGTTGCAGAATATTCTCCTGGTGGTACACGTGCTGGTGGCGGCGGCCATCGTGGGCCTGGTCCTGCTGCAGCAGGGCAAGGGCGCCGACGCCGGCGCGGCCTTCGGCAGCGGCGCCTCCAGCACCGTGTTCGGTGCCCGGGGCTCGGCCTCCTTCCTGAGCCGGACCACCGCCATCCTGGCGGCCATCTTCTTCGCCACCAGCATCGGCCTGGCCTACCTGGCGGGCAAGGAGAGCGGTCCCCGCAGCGTGGTGGACACCGTGGTGACGGAGGAGCAGCCGGCGGCACCCGCGCAGGAGGAACAGGCCCCGCCGGCGCCGGAGTCCGACGTCCCGGTCAGCGACTGAACCGGTTGTATCTTGCCGAAGTGGTGGAACTGGTAGACACGCCGTCTTGAGGGGGCGGTGGCGCAAGCCGTGCCGGTTCGAGTCCGGCCTTCGGCACCAAATTTCAAGGGGCTGGGGACTGGCGGCTGGCCGCTGGGCAGATCCCTGGTTCAATTGCGGGTCCAGGGCCGGCCCAGGGTTTGCGGTTGTTTCATTCCGGTGCGTAGCGCACGTCCAGCGCCGTTCGCGGCGGCGCTGTCGAGTCTGCAATTTCGAGGGGCTGGCTGCTGGGAGGGCCGCGCGCCTTCGGCACGCGGCGGGGCTGGGGTCTGGGGACTAGCGGCTGGGAATAACGAAGCCCCCGGCTTCCGCTGCATTTTATCCGGGTTACACTCCTGCCCCAGCACCCAGCACCCAGCACCCAGCACCCAGCACCCACCACCCAGCACCCAGCA
>JALUTW010000140.1 GCA_027021685.1 Chromatiales bacterium
TGGGGGGCGAGGCCGGCATGAGCGGGGCCGCACGGATGGCGGCCGAGGCCGCCGCCCGGGTGGGGGCGGGGCTGGTGTCGGTGGCCACACGCGCGGCGCACGCGGCGGTGCTCAACGCCGGGCGCCCCGAGCTCATGTGCCACGCCGTGGAGTCCCCCCGCGATCTCGGGCCCCTCCTGCGCCGGGCCACGGTGGTGGTGTGCGGTCCGGGCCTGGGGCAGGGGGACTGGGGCCGGGCCCTGCTGGGCCGGGTGCTGGACGCCCCGCTGCCCCTGGTGGTGGACGGTGACGGCCTCAACGCCCTCGCTCTCGACCCCGTGCAGCGCGAGGACTGGGTGCTCACCCCGCACCCGGGCGAGGCCGGCCGCCTCCTGGGCATGACCGCCGCCGAGGTCCAGGCCGATCGCTTCGCCGCCGCCGCCGCCCTGCGCGAGCGCTACGGCGGCACGGTGGTGCTCAAGGGCGCCGGCACCCTGGTCCGCGGGCCGGAGGGCCCCACCGCGCTGTGCCCGGCCGGGAACCCCGGCATGGCCAGCGGCGGCATGGGCGACGTGCTGGCCGGGGTCATCGGGGGCCTGCTGGCCCAGGGCATGGCCCCCATGTCCGCCGCCCGCCTGGGCGTGTGCCTGCACGGCGCCGCCGGCGATGGGGCGGCCCGGGCCGGGGGCGAGCGCGGCCTGCTGGCGGCGGACCTCATGCCCTGGCTGCGGCGGCTGGCCAACCCCCGCCCCGGGACCCCGTGAGGCACGAGCTGTCCCTGCCTGACGCGGCCGCCACCGAGGCCCTGGGAGCGGCCCTGGCCCGGGCCCTGCCCGCGCGGGCGCTGGTGTTCCTGGAAGGGGACCTGGGCGCAGGCAAGACCACCCTGGTGCGCGGCCTCCTGCGGGCCCTGGGCCATGCCGGCCCGGTGAAGAGCCCCACCTATACCCTGCTGGAGTCCTACGACACCGGTGGCCGCCGGGTGTACCACTTCGACCTGTACCGGGTGGCCGAGCCCGAGGAACTGGAGTTCCTGGGGGCCCGGGAGTGCCTGGGCGACGAGGCCCTGGTCCTGGTGGAGTGGGCCCGGCGGGCAGGGGACTGGCTGGGTTCGCCCCACCTGTCGGTGCACCTGGAGATGGCCGGGGCCGGGCGGCGGGCGGTGCTGGAGTCCGGCTCCGCGGAGCTGCTCCGGGCGGTGGTCCATGAATTTGAGACACTGCGCGAAGATCCGCGTTTATCCCATTAAGAATCCAAGATATTTTTCTTGAAATCCGGCCCGTTTCCTGCACAATTGGAAAAGGACCGTGCCGGTTTTGCCGCCGGCACCGCGGCAAAGGGCTGGAAAAAGGGGGTGCCCATGGGTCGCAGGCCTGGATTCCTCGTGGTCTTGCTTCTGCTGCTGGGGGCGGCGGGCCAGGCCGCCGCCGGCGTTCGGGTGGAAGGGGTGCGCATGTGGCCGGCCCCCGACAACACCCGCCTGGTGTTCGATCTCAGCGGGCCGGTGGAGCACCGCGTCTTCACCCTGCGCAACCCCGACCGGCTGGTCATCGACCTGGAAGACACGCGCCTGGCCAGGCCGGTGCCGCGCTTCGATTTCGGGCCCAGCCTGCTGCGCGGTATCCGCCACGCCCCCCGCGGGGGCGGCGCCCTGCGGGTGGTGCTGGATCTCAAGCGCCCGGTGCGGCCCAAGAGCTTCGTCCTGCGCCCCAACCGGGAGTACGGCCACCGCCTGGTCATCGATCTGCACGACAGCCGTGCAGCGGCACAGAAACCGGTGCCGGTGCGCCATGCGCCGCGGCCGGATCGGCCCCGCGAGCTGGTCATCGCCATCGACCCCGGCCACGGCGGTGAGGATCCGGGGGCCATCGGCCGCCGCGGCACCCGCGAGAAGGACGTGGTGCTGGCCGTGGCCCGCCGCCTCAAGCGCCTCATCGATGCCGAATACGGCATGCGTGCGGTGCTCATCCGCACCGGCGACTATTACGTGGGCCTGCGCAAGCGGGTGGCCAAGGCCCGGGCCCACCGTGCCGACCTGCTTGTCTCCCTCCACGCCGATGCCTTCCGCAAGGCCTCGGCCTCGGGCTCCTCGGTCTACATTCTGGCCGACCGCGGCGCCAGTTCCGAGGCCGCGCGCTGGCTGGCAGAGAACGAGAACAGCGCCGACCTCATCGGTGGCGTGAGCCTGGAGGACAAGGACGACCTCCTCAAGCTGGTGCTGGTGGACATGCTCAAGAATTCCACCATCGAGGACAGCCACGACATCGCGCGCCAGATCCTGGCCCAGCTGGGCAAGGTCAACCCGCTGCACAAGCGCCATGTGGAACAGGCGGGCTTCCGTGTGCTCACTGCCCCCGACGTGCCTTCGGTGCTGGTGGAGATGGCATTCATCTCCAACCCGCGCGAGGAACGGCGCCTGCGCGATCCCCGCCACCAGGCCCGCATCGCCCGGGCCCTGCTCAAGGGGATCCGCGGCTATTTCCATCGCCATCCCCCCGAGGGCACCCTGCTGGCGGCAAGGCCGCGGCGGCACGTCATCAGCCGCGGCGACACCCTCTCCGGCATCGCCAGCCGCTACCGGGTCAGCGTCCACGCCCTGCGCACCGCCAACAACCTCAAGGGCGACATGCTGCGCGTGGGCCGGGTCCTGCGCATCCCCTACGGCGACGGCTGACGGGTGAGGGCGGGTATCCCGTCCTTGACTCTACAGCCGCTCGCCCTTGCGCGCATGGGCGTGATGATACAGCCGCGGCGTGCCGGCCATGGTCCGTTGTCAACGCAGAGGCGCAGAGACGCAGAGGGCGCAGAGGCACAATATTGCTGTCGGTCCTGCCCTGCTGGAGTTACCCCGCTTCGGTGGACAGTTCAACATTTGGGGTCTGAACCCCACCCTTGTGCCGGGCATGCCGTTGCTCATATTCCATCGGTGACAGATAGCCCAGCGCGGAGTGCCGACGATGAGGATTGTACCAACCCTCGATGAACTCGAAGATGGCACGCTCCGCCTCGGCACGCGTGCGGAATGTGACCC
>JALUTW010000141.1 GCA_027021685.1 Chromatiales bacterium
GTGCGGTGGCCTCGCCGCCACACCCTACGATGCTCATTTGTCGCCTTTGTACGCCGGATGCCATGCCGTGCGGGGGCGTTCCACCGGTGCGGCCGGCGGGACCGGCCGCACCCTACGCCTCATTTCGATTCAACAAGCACCTCTGCGTTTCAGAGGACAGACGACGGAAGACAGAGGACAGATGAACGTGTAGGGTGTGGCCGCACAGCGGCCGCACCATGCAGGGCTGTCTTCGCGCGGGAAAAAGAGACCAGAAAGGGTCAGTGCAGCGTCGGTGTCGCGGGTTCTTCCAGCAGGGCGCGGGCGGCGGCCTCGATGCGGCCGCGCTGGAGCACGATCTGCCAGCGGCGGCCGCCCACCTGGCGGTAGAGCACCGCGGCGCGGATGCCGGCCAGCAGCAGGGCGCGGATGAGGGCGGCGTTGGCGTCGTCTTCCAGGAAGCGGGCCTCGCCGGTGACCATGATGCGCGGCAGGAGGGTGCTCACGGTGTCGGCATAGAGCTGGCCCAGGGCGCCGATGATGGTGGGGTGCATGAGTTCGAAGTGGCGGCGCTGGTCGCGGATGCGGGCCAGGCCGCGATCGATCTGGTCCAGCAGGGCGGGGCTCCTGGCCAGCTTGCGCTCCAGCACCAGCAGGCTGATCACGTAGCGGGCCAGCTCCAGGTCGCGCCCGCGGCCGTCCCCGCCCAGCTGCTCCACCAGGACCTGCAGGCCCCGGCGCACGGGCACCACGCCGCCGAAGACATCCTCGGTGGTCTGCGGGTTCTCCACGAACAGGCTCTCCAGGCAGGTCTCGGCGTCGGCCCGGTCCACTTCGCCGGTGCGGGCCACCTGGCGCACCAGGGCCGCGGCCTGGAACACGCCGGCCAGGGCCAGGGTGCGGTCGCGCACGCTGCCCGTCATGGCGCCAGCGGCCCCCCGGGGCCCTCGGGCAGGCGCTCGGTGGTCTCGATGCGGCCCCCGCCCAGGCATTCCTCGCCGGCGTAGAACACCACCCACTGGCCGGGCGCCACCGCCCACTGTGGACTGTCGAATTCCACCATCAACCTGCCATTTTTGCCGGTTTTCACCAGGCACGGGGTGTCCTGCTGCCGGTAGCGGGTCTTGGCGGTGCAGGCCAGGGGCAGGCGGGGGGCGCGCCCGGCGATCCAGTGGACCTGGCCGGCAGTGAGCCAGCGGCTGTACAGGAGCGGATGGTCATGGCCCTGGACCACGACGAGGGCGTTGGCCCCGTGGTCCTTGCCCGCCACGTACCAGGGTGCGGGGCCGGCGCCGTGACGGCCGCCGATGCCCAGGCCCTGGCGCTGGCCCAGGGTGTAGAAGGCCAGCCCCTGGTGCTCGCCCACCACCTCGCCCGCGGGCGTGCGCACCGGGCCCGGCTCGGCGGGCAGCCAGCGGGCCAGGAAGGCGCGGAAGTTGCGCGGGCCGATGAAGCAGATGCCGGTGCTGTCGCGCTTGGCATGCACGGGCAGGCCGGCGCGCGCGGCCAGGGCCCGCACCTCGCGCTTGTGCAGCCCGCCCAGGGGAAAGCGGGCCCGGGCGAGCTGGTCCTGGTCCAGGGCGTGGAGGAAATAGCTCTGGTCCTTGTCCGGGTCGCGGCCGCGCAGCAGGCGCCAGCGGCCGCCCGCGCGGGCGGTGCGGGCGTAGTGGCCGGTGAGGACGTACTCGGCGCCGCGGGTCCGGGCGAAATCCAGGAACTCGCGGAACTTGATCTCGCGGTTGCAGAGGACGTCGGGGTTGGGGGTGAAGCCGGCCCGGCACTGGTCGAGGAAGGCGGCGAACACCCGCTCCCAGTACTCGGCGGCGAAGTTGACCGTGGCCAGCGGCAGCCCCAGGCGGTCACACACGGCGCGGGCGTCGGCGAGGTCGGCCGCGGCGCTGCAGCGGCCGCCGGCGTCGTCCTCCTCCCAGTTCTTCATGAACAGCGGGCGCACGTCCAGCCCCGCCTCCTGCGCCAGCAGGGCGGTCACGGCGGAGTCCACCCCGCCGGACAGGCCCACCGCCACGGGCGTGCCCGGGGCCAGGTCCGGCAGGGGCGGGGACAGCTTCTCGGCGGCGTTCATGGCAGCGGTTTCCCAGGCAGGGGCGGGCGCATCATAGCAGATCGCCCGCTCCGGCGATGTCGGGGTGATCCACCAGCAGATCAAGGGGATAGCGCCGGCCGGCGCGGTAGTCCGCGATGGCCCGGGCCACCAGGGGGCTGCGCAGGGGGCGCCCGGCCAGGGCCCCGGGGCTCAGCCAGTGCACGGCGACGATGTCCGGGTCCAGCTCGGGCGGTGCGGCGGGTGCCTCGGCCGGGCCGGTGAAGCAGAACCGCAGCCAGGTGTCTCCCGCGCCTTCCCAGCGGTAGACGCCCACCAGGGCCTCGGGGTGGAAGCGCCAGCCGGTCTCCTCCCGGACCTCGCGCACCACCGCAGCCGGCAGCGACTCGCCCGGCTCCAGGTGCCCGGCGGGCTGGTTGAGGACGGCGCGCCCGCCGGCGCGCTCCTCAACGAGCAGATGCCGGCCGGCCTGCTCGATGACGGCGGCGACGGTGACCCGGGGTGCCCAGACCATGCCGTTCTCCATGCCGGGGGGCCTCGGCCAGGCGCCACTGGCCCGGCGCCAGGTCGCCCAGCGTCCACGGGCCCACGGCCACCCGCACCAGGCGCAGGGTGGGATGGCCCACGGCCGCGGTCATGCGCCGCACCTGGCGGTTGCGGCCCTCGCGCAGGGTGATGGCGAGCCAGGTGGTCCCGGCGTCGGCCACGGCCGGGTCGCGCGGCCACAGGTCCGGCGGCGCCAGGCGCTCCACCTCCGCCGGGCGGGTGAGGCCGTCGCGCAGGCGCACCCCCTCGCGCAGGGCGGCCAGGGCGGCGTCGCCGGGCTCGCCTTCCACCTGGACCCAGTAGGTCTTGGCCCACTTGCGCCCCGGGTGGCTGATGCGGTGCTGCCAGCGGCCGTCGTCGGTGAGCACCAGCAGGCCCTCGCTGTCCTGGTCCAGGCGCCCGGCCGGGTAGACCCCGGGCACCGGCACGTAGCGGGCCAGGGTGGGCCGGCCGGCGGCGTCGGTGAACTGGGACAGCACGCCGTAGGGCTTGTTGAACAGGAGGATGCGGGACATGGGGGGACTATTTTCCCTGAACTATCAAGGAAATGCCATTTCGGCCGATAAGGTGGGCAGAGGGGAGGCGATGTTCCACGACGGACCCATTATACCCACCAGGACCCCATGACGAAGTCCCGGCCCAGCATCCGCGGCCGCCTGCTTCTGCTGCTGGCGGCCGCCGGCCTCCTGTTGTTCGGGGGCACGTTCCACGCACACATCCAGGGCGAGGGGCCGGCAGCGGCCGGGGTGCCGATGCCCTGGATGGAGTACGGGCTCATGCTGGCCGGGCTGGTGCTGTTTCTGGGCGCCGGACTGTGGCTGGCTTTCGATTACGTGGTGCGCCGCCCCCTGCGCCAGGTGATCCGGCTCATGGAAGCCGAGGCCCGGGGCGACCGTTCCGGGGGCGGGCTGGAGAAGCTGCGCTACGAGACCGCCGAGGTGCGCCACCTGCACAATGCGTTCGATGTCATGCGCGAGGAGGTCCACGCGCGCGAGCAGCGCCTGCGCGCGATCCTGGACAACGCCGCCGAGGGTATCGTGACCATCGACGCCGGCGGCCGCGTCGAGGGGTTCAACGCGGCCGCCGAGGCCCTGTTCGGCCGTCCCGCCGAGGCGGTGGTGGGGCGGCACGTGCGCCACCTGCTCACGCGCGACGCCTGGCGCCAGTGTGCCCGCGTGGTGCGGGACGGGCGCTGGGACGCGCACTGGGCGGGCGAGCAGGCGGACGACTGCCTGTGGGGGCGGAAGGCCGACGGCTCGCGCTTTCCCATGTCGGTGAAGCTGTCGCACATGACGGTGGACGGCCGCGGGCTGGTCACCGCCATCGTCTCCGACGTGAGCGAGCGGCGGGCCCTCATCGCGCGCCTGCGCCACCTGGCCGAGCGCGATCCCCTCACCGGGCTCTACAACCGGTATTACTTTCTGCCCGAGCTGGAGCGGGCGGTGGCCCGGGCCCACCGGGCCGGTGAGCCCATGGCGGCGCTCATCTACATCGACCTGGACAACTTCAAGTACATCAACGACACCCTGGGGCACCTGGCCGGCGACGATGTCCTGCGCGAGGCCGCGGCGCGGCTGTCGCGGCGCCTGCGCAAGGGCGACCTGCTGGCGCGCCTGGGCGGCGACGAGTTCGCGGTGCTGCTGGCCGACCTGCCGCCGGAACGGCTGCACGACACCGCCGAGGGCTTTCGCCGCCAGCTCGCGGACTTCGTGTTCATGCGCGAGGGGCAGGCCATGGACGTGGCCTGTTCCATCGGCGCGGTGGCGCTGGGCCCGGACATCGAGGACAAGGAGGAGCTGCTGGCGCGGGCCGACCTGGCCTGCCATGCCGCCAAGCAGGAGGGGCGCAACCGCGTGCACGTGTACTCCCGGCACGACCGCAGGCGGGCGAGCCGCATGTCGGCGGACATGGGCTGGGCCCGGCGCATCCGGCGGGCGCTGGCCGAGGACCGCATGGTGCTGGCGGTGCAGCCCATCACCTGTCTCGGCACCGGCCGCACCGGCATGTGCGAGGTGCTGGTGCGCATGCGCGACGAGGAGGGCGATCTGGTCATGCCCGGCGGTTTCCTCCCCCTGGCCGCGCGCTTCGGGCTCATCACCGAGATCGATCGCCGGGTGATCAGCGGAGTCCTGCGCTGGCTGGCGGCGGCGGGTCCGGGCCGCGCGCCCCTGGTCTACAGCATCAACCTGTCGGCCGAGTCGGTGGCCGACACCGCCATGCTGGACTTCATCCGCACCGAGCTGGAGCGCTGGCCGGTGGACCCCACGCTGCTGGTGTTCGAGATCAGCGAGACCGCGGCCATGACCCACCTGGAGGCCACGGCGGCCTTCGTCACCGGCGTCCGGCGCCTGGGCTGCGGCACCGCGCTGGACGACTTCGGGGCCGGGCACTGCGCCTTCGCCCACTTCCGCGATCTGCCCTTCGACTTCATCAAGATCGACGGCGGCATCGTCCGCGATCTGAGCAGCGATCGCCTGCAGCGTGCCTTCGTGCGCGCCATCACCGACATCGCCCACGCCGCCGGGCGCAAGACCATCGCCGAGTGCGTGGAGACCCATGCGGCCCTGGAGGCCCTGCGCGAGGCGGGGGTGGACATGGTCCAGGGCTTCTGCCTGGCGCGGCCCGGCCTGCTGGCACCGGACGGCGGACAGCCGCGGCAGCAGGCCTGACCCGCTTGCCCCGGCGCCGGGCGGCGGTGGTATCATTGCGCGCCTGTTTCCCGGCCACAGCCAGAGATTTCCACCCATGACTTTCGACAGGATCACCGTGCCGGCGGACGGCACCCGCATCACCGTCAACCCCGACCATTCCCTCGACGTGCCCGACCGGCCCATCGTGCCCTTCATCGAGGGTGACGGCATCGGCGTGGACATCACCCCGGTCATGCGCCGGGTGACCGACGCCGCGGTGGAGAAGGCCTACGGCGGCGCGCGTGCCATCGCCTGGATGGAGATCTACGCCGGCGAGAAGGCCACCCGGATTTACGGTGCGGACACCTGGCTGCCGGACGAGACCCTGGAGGCCATCCGCGAGTTCGCGGTGGCCATCAAGGGCCCGCTCACCACGCCGGTGGGCGGCGGCATCCGTTCCCTCAACGTGACCCTGCGCCAGGAGCTGGATCTCTACGTCTGCCTGCGCCCGGTGCGCTACTACGACGGCACTCCCAGCCCGCTCAAGGCGCCGGAGAAGACCGACATGGTCATCTTCCGCGAGAATTCCGAGGACATCTACGCCGGTATCGAGTGGCCGGCGGGCAGCGCCGAGGTGAAGAAGGTCATCCGCTTCCTGCAGGACGAGATGGGCGTGCGCAAGATCCGCTTCCCCGAGACCTCGGGCATCGGCGTCAAGCCGGTGTCGGAGGAGGGCACCAAGCGCCTGGTGCGCCGCGCCATCCAGTACGCCATCGACAACGACCGCGCCTCGGTGACGCTGGTGCACAAGGGCAACATCATGAAGTTCACCGAGGGGGCGTTCAAGAACTGGGGCTACGAGCTGGCGCGCGAGGAGTTCGGGGCGGTGGAGTTCGACGGCGGTCCCTGGTGCAAGCTGAAGAACCCGCGTACCGGCAACACCATCGTCGTCAAGGATGTCATCGCCGACGCCTTCCTGCAGCAGATCCTGCTGCGGCCCGAGGACTATGACGTCATCGCCACTCTCAACCTCAACGGCGACTACATCTCCGACGCCCTGGCGGCCCAGGTGGGGGGCATCGGCATCGCCCCCGGCGCCAACCTGTCCGACACGGTGGCCCTGTTCGAGGCCACCCACGGCACCGCGCCCAAGTACGCCGGCCAGGACAAGGTCAACCCCGGCTCGCTCATCCTGTCGGCGGAGATGATGCTGCGCCACCTGGGCTGGACCGAGGCCGCCGACCTGGTGGTCAAGGGCATGTCCGGCGCCATCGCCGCCGGCACCGTCACCTACGACCTGGAGCGGCTCATGGAGGGCGCCACGCTGGTGTCCTGCTCCGGCTTCGGCGAGGCGGTGGTGGCGCACATGTGACCCGGCGCGCGGCGGGATCCCGCCGCGCGGAGGGCGGATGAAAACGGCAGGGGGCCGGCCTCAGCCGGCGCCCATGTCTCCGGCGGTGTCCTTGGGCCGGATGGAGGTGGCGTGCATCCCCTTGGGCCCCTGGGTGAAGTCGAACTCCACCGTCTGGCCCTTCTTCAGGGTCTTGTAGCCTTCCATATGGATGGCGGAGAAATGGGCGAAGACGTCCTCCCCTCCCTCAGCCGGGGAAATGAATCCATACCCCTTTGCGTTGCTGAACCATTTGACGGTGCCGATCGCCATGCCTTCCTAGCCTCCTTCTACTTCTCATGTGGGTGACCTGGGTAGCGCGGTGGACAACAATTTCCACAAAAAACAGAAGGTTATGGTGGGGCCTCCCCCCCGGTGGTCGTTATCGTCGTTATCCTTCTAATATAGACAAAAATCCGCACCCTGCACCCGGCGGGCCGGGCAGGGAACTTGTATGGGGCTTTTTCCGACCAAATATGGTGGATTGGGCCCCGATCATTGGATTCGGCTAGAATCGTTGGAGGTATGAGCGAGAAGCACGATCAGGGGCGCCACGACGACGGCCTGGCGCTGCAGGAAGCCAAGCCGCGGCTGAAGAAGCCCCCCATGTATAAAGTTGTCCTGCTGAATGACGATTACACTCCCATGGAGTTCGTCGTTCACATCCTCGAGCGCTTTTTTGGCATGGATCGTGTAAGGGCTACACGCATCATGTGGAAGGTGCACACCGAGGGCAAAGGGGTGTGCGGCGTCTTCACCCGCGACGTGGCCGAGACCAAGGTGGTCCAGGTGAACGACTTTTCGCGCCGGCACGAACACCCGCTGCTGTGCACGATGGAAGAATCGGATGGGTGAGCAACCATGCTGAACAAAGAGCTTGAAGCCTCGCTGAACCAGGCATTCCGCCAGGCGCGCGAGAAGGACCACGAGTTCATGACCGTGGAGCACCTGCTGCTCGCGCTGCTGGACAACCCGTCGGCCAGCGACGTGCTGCGCGCCTGCGGCGCCGACCTCGACGTGCTGCGCCGCGAGCTCACCGCCTTTCTCGACGAGACCACGCCGCTGCTGCCGCCCAACGACGAGCGCGACACCCAGCCCACGCTGGGCTTCCAGCGCGTGCTCCAGCGCGCGGTGTTCCACGTCCAGTCCTCGGGCAAGCAGGAGGTGACCGGCGCCAACGTGCTGGTGGCCATCTTCAGCGAGCAGGAGTCGCAGGCGGTCTACTTCCTCAAGAAGCAGGACATCACCCGCCTGGACGTGGTCAACTACATCGCCCACGGCATCTCCAAGGTCTCCGACGAGGACCAGGGCGGGTCCGAGGTGTCCGGCAGCGAGGAGGCGGCCGGCGACAGCGGCCAGAGCCCGCTGGAGCAGTTCACCACGAACCTCAACCAGCTCGCGCGCATGGGCCGCATCGATCCGCTCATCGGCCGCAAGCAGGAGATCGAGCGCACCATCCAGGTGCTGTGCCGCCGGCGCAAGAACAACCCGCTGCTGGTGGGCGAGGCCGGCGTGGGCAAGACCGCCCTGGCCGAGGGCCTGGCCAAGATGATCGTGGACGGCGAGGTGCCCGAGGTGCTGAGCCAGTCCACCATCTACTCGCTGGACATGGGCACCCTGCTCGCCGGCACCAAGTACCGCGGCGATTTCGAGAAGCGGCTCAAGGCGGTGCTGGCCCAGCTCAGGAAGGAGCCGGGGGCGATCCTGTTCATCGACGAGATCCACACCATCATCGGCGCCGGGGCCGCCTCGGGCGGATCCATGGATGCGTCCAACCTGATCAAGCCGGTGCTGGCCTCGGGTGAACTCAAGTGCATCGGGTCCACCACCTACCAGGAGTACCGCGGCATCTTCGAGAAGGATCGCGCGCTGGCGCGCCGGTTCCAGAAGATCGACATCACCGAGCCGTCGGTGGAGGAGACGGTGCAGATCCTCGAAGGGCTCAAGTCGCGCTTCGAGGAGCATCACGAGGTGCGCTACACCCACCAGGCCCTGCGCACCGCCGCCGAGCTGGCCGACCGCTACATCAACGAGCGCCACCTGCCGGACAAGGCGGTGGACGTGATCGACGAGGCCGGGGCCAACCAGCGCCTGCAGCCGCCGTCGCGGCGCAAGAAGACCATCGGCGTGAAGGAGATCGAGGCGGTGGTGGCCAAGATCGCACGCATTCCGCCCAAGTCGGTCTCGCGCGACGACCGCACCCAGCTCAAGAACCTGGAGCGCGATCTCAAGCTCGTGATCTACGGCCAGGACGAGGCCATCGAGACCCTGAGCACGGCGATCAAGCTGGCCCGCTCCGGGCTGGGCAACGAGAACCGCCCCATCGGTGCGTTCCTGTTCGCTGGGCCCACCGGCGTGGGCAAGACCGAGGTCACGCGCCAGCTCGCGCGCACCCTGGGCATCGAGCTCATCCGCTTCGACATGTCCGAGTACATGGAGCGGCACACCGTCTCGCGCCTCATCGGCGCGCCGCCGGGCTACGTGGGCTTCGACCAGGGCGGCCTGCTCACCGAGGAGATCGCCAAGCACCCGCACGCGGTGCTGCTGCTGGACGAGATCGAGAAGGCCCATCCGGACGTGTTCAACCTGCTGCTGCAGGTCATGGACCACGGCACACTCACCGACAACAACGGGCGCAAGGCCGACTTCCGCAACGTCATCATCGTGATGACCACCAACGCGGGGGCGGACCGGCTCGATCGCCGCTCCATCGGCTTCACCGAGCAGGACCACTCCAGCGACGCCATGGAGGTCATCAACCGCACCTTCACGCCGGAGTTCCGCAACCGGCTGGATGCCATCATCCAGTTCAAGCCGCTGTCGCCGGAGACCATCAGCAAGGTGGTGGACAAGTTCATCTTCGAGCTGGAAGGCCAGCTCGAGGAGAAGGGCGTCACCCTCGAGGTGGACGACGAGGCCCGCACCTGGCTCGCCATGCACGGCTATGACCCCAAGATGGGGGCACGGCCCATGGCCCGCGTGATCCAGGAAAACATCAAGAAGCCGCTGGCAGAGGAGCTTCTGTTCGGCCGCCTGGCCAACGGCGGCCACATCACCGTCACCCTGCGCGACGACAGGCTCCACATGGAGCTGGAAGGCAAGGACGAGCTGACGACCCAGTAGTCACGGGGACTGGCGCCCCCGCACAGGGCCGAGGGACGAGGGCCGAGGAACGGAGAACGGCAGGAGCAGTTCCGGGCTGCTGGAACGGCGTGGTGTTCGCCTCCGCGCCTTCCGCGTTCGTGTCACGTGGCGGTGGCGGGGGGCTTCGGAACCGGTGCCTAGCGCGTGCGGAAGACGATGCGGCCCTTGCTGAGGTCGTAGGGGGTGAGCTGGACGGTGACCCGGTCCCCGGTGAGGATGCGGATGTAGTGCTTGCGCATCTTGCCCGAGATGTGGGCGGTCACGACATGGCCGTTGTCCAGCTTCACGCGGAACATGGTGTTGGGCAGGGTCTCGATGACCGTGCCTTCCATCTCGATGTGTTCTTCCTTCGCCATGCCTTGCCGGGGCCCGTTTTGACCAGCGCGAATGATGCCTGAAACCGCCGCGTTTTTCAAAACCCGCGCGCGGGCTCAGGCCCGGTCCTGCAGCCGCCGCCAGCGGTGGCCGTCGAAGGCCTCCAGCGGCCGGAAGCGGGCCTTGTAGGCCATCTTGCGCGTCTCCCGGATCCAGTAGCCCAGGTAGACGTGGGCCAGGCCCAGCCGCCGGGCGCGCTCCACCTGCCACAGCACCGCGAACACGCCCAGCGAGCGCCGCGGCTCGTCCGGCTCGAAGTAGGTGTAGACCGCCGACAGCCCGTCGGCCAGGTGGTCGGTCACCGCCACCGCCAGCAGCCGGCCTTCCTCGCGGAACTCGTACAGGCGGGTGGCGCTCCAGGGGCTGGAGATGAAGGACAGGTAGTTTTCGGGGGCATCGTTGTCCATGCCGCCGCCGGGGTGGCGGCTGCGGATGTAACGGCGGTAGAGGGCAAAGTGCTCGTCCTCGTAGCGCACCGGCCCCTCCTGCACCTCGACGCCGCGGTTGCGGGCCCAGGCGCGGCGCTGGGCCCGGTCGGGGGTGAACTCCGCCACCGGGATGCGCACCGGCACGCAGGCCCGGCAGGTGGCGCAGTGGGGCCGGTACAGGTGGGCCCCGCTGCGCCGGAAGCCCAGCAGCGAGAGGCGGGAGTAGAGCCCGTTGTCCAGCCGCGCCGAGGGGTCGGCGAACAGGGTCACCGCCTCCCGCTCCGGCAGATAGCTGCAGGCGTGGGGCGCGGTGACGTAGAACTGCAGCCGCTCCAGGTCGACCGGTGAATTGCTGCCCTGATCCAAGGCCGCCTCCCTCCCGGGGTGGAAACGCCCGGTTCCATCATAACGGCGCCGCCATCCGCCCGCCAGCGGACAGGGTCACGCGGCGGGAAACCGGCCGCCGCTCTCCGCCACCGCCGCGGCCACGGCCGGGTCCAGCTGCCAGGGGCCGGCGGCGGCCGGGTCGCGGATGTGCTCGTCCAGCAGGGCCAGGAACCGCTCCCGGGGCACGGGGGCCGCACCCAGGCGCCGCAGGTGCGCGGTCTCCACCTGGCAGTCGATGAGGGCATAGCCCCACGCCGCGAGCTGGTGCACCAGGTGGACGAAGGCCGCCTTGGAGGCGTCGGACACGCGGCTGAACATGGACTCGCCGAAGAAGACCCGGCCCATGGCCACCCCGTAGAGGCCGCCCGCCAGGCGCCCGTCCTGCCACGCCTCCACCGAGTGGGCCCAGCCCAGCCGGTGCAGGCGGGTGTAGGCATGGCGCATCTCCTCCGTGATCCAGGTGCCGGACTCGCCGCGCCGCGGCTGGGCGCAGGCACGGATCACGTCCTCGAACGCCGCGTCCAGCGTGATGGCGAAGGGCCGCCTGCGCAGGGTCTTGCGCAGGCTGCGCGAGACATGCAGTTCACGCGGGAACAGCACCAGGCGCGGGTCTGGCGACCACCACAGGATGGGCTGGCCCTCGGAGTACCACGGAAAGATCCCCCGCCGGTAGGCCGCCAGCAGCCGCTCGGGGCCGAGATCGCCGCCCACCGCCAGCAGCCCGTCGGGGTCGCGCAGGGCCTGCTCCGGCGGCGGGAACCAGGCGGGATCGCGCGGGTCCAGCCAGGCGGGCTCCCTCATGGCGCGGCGGGCTCCGTCCGGCGCCAGGGCAGGTCCGCCCGCAGGGCGTCCATGTAGTCGGCCACCGCGCGCGCCTCGCGGGCGGTGAACTCCGCCACCGCCGGGCGCAGGTGGGCGTCGGCCAGCCAGTGGGCGGAGTACGTGGCCACCGGCTCGAAGCCGCGCATCACCTTGTGCTCGCCCTGGGCGCCGGGCTCGAAGCGGGCCAGGCCGTGGCGCAGGCAGTAGTCCAGGCCCTGGTAGTAGCAGGTCTCGAAGTGCAGGCCGTCGATGAACTCCGAGGCGCCCCAGTGGCGCCCGTACAGGGCCCGGCCGTCGCGCAGGCACAGGGCGGCGGCGATGACGCGGCCGGCACGCAGCGCCTGGATGAGCACCACCCCGCCCGGCAGGGTGCGGTTGATCTCCTCGAAGAAGCCCGGGGTGAGCGTGGGCACGCCGCCCTTGCGGTGAAAGGTGGCGGCGTAGAAGTGGTGAAACCCGTGCCAGTCCTCCGCCGTGATGCCGGGGCTTTCCAGCACCCTGAACTCCACCCCGGCCTCGCGCACCCGGCGCCGCTCGCGCCGGATGTTCTTGCGCCGGCGCGCGGTGAAGTCGGCGAGCATCTCGTCGAAGTCGCGCCAGCCGCGGTTGAACCAGTGGAACTGGCAGCCCAGGCGCCGCAGCCAGCCGGCGCCCTCCAGGGTCTCGTTCTCCTCCCGCGGCGGGAACAGCACGTGTACGCCGGAGAAGCCGCCGCGCCGGCATTCCTCCACCAGCGCCCCGGCCAGGACGGCCGCGACCTCGTCCCGCGCGGCTTCGGGGTGCACCAGCAGCCGCGGCCCGGTGACGGGCGAGTAGGGGGAGGCGGCCACCAGCTTGGGATAGTAGCGCCGGCCGTGGCGCTCCCAGAAACCGGCCCAGCTCCAGTCGAACACGAACTCGCCGTAGGAGTTGTCCTTGGCGTAGAGCGGCACCGCGCCCGCGAGACGGTCGCCGTCGAAGGCCAGCAGGTGGCGCGGGATCCAGCCGAAGTGCTCTCCCACGCAGCCGTGGCGTTCCTGCGCCAGCAGGAACTCGTGGCGCACGAAGGGATTGCCGCCGGGCACCAGCGCGTTCCATGCCGCCGCCGGTACCGATTCAAGCCCGTCGACGAAGCGGAGGTCCATGCCGGTGCCAGATGCCAGATCTCAGATGTCAGATGTCAGATGTCAGATGCCGGGAGGTAGCCGATCCGGTCCGCCCGGAGCACACCCCCTCACCCCGGCCCTCTCCCCCGCGATGCGGGGGAGAGGGGGATGGAAAAATCAGTTGCGGCATCGAACCTTCACCGGGTGCGAAAAAACGGTCCCCTCTCCCTCCGGGAGAGGGTCAGGGTGAGGGGATCAACGGGCACCGGCCCACCGGGCAGGGACCGCACCCCCAATGGTGCGGACGCGCGTTTCCCAGCAGCCAGCCCCCAGCCGCTTCCAGGATCCCCCCTCACCCCGGCCCTCTCCCCCGCATCGAGGGGGAGAGGGGGATGGAAAAAATGGACCGGACCGGGGAGGATGGAAATCCGGCAGCCGGCCCCCGGCCCCTAGCTCCCTTTCTCCAGGTTGTCCAGGTAGCGCTCGGCGTCCAGCGCCGCCATGCAGCCGGTGCCGGCGGAGGTGATGGCCTGGCGGTAGACGTGGTCCATGACGTCGCCGGCGGCGAACACGCCC
>JALUTW010000142.1 GCA_027021685.1 Chromatiales bacterium
CCTGGGCAGCAGGCGCAGGACGTACTCGGCGCCGATGATGGCGAACAGGTACGACTTGGGGTTGCGGTTGATGGTGGAGAAGAACACGTCGCCGCCGGGTTTGACCAGCCGCGCGCAGGCGGCCACGGTGCCGGCGGGATGGGGCACGTGCTCCAGCAGCTCCATGCAGGTGACCACGTCGAAGGTGCCGGGCTCGGCCTCGGCCAGTTCCTCGGCCGTGAGCTGGCGGTAGTCCACCTCGATGCCGCTCTCGCGCCCGTGCAGGCGCGCCACCGCCAGCGGCGCCTCGCCCATGTCGATGCCGGTGACCTGTGCGCCCCGCGCGGCCATGGCCTCGGCCAGGATGCCGCCGCCGCAGCCCACGTCCAGCACCCGCTTGCCGGCCAGGCCGCCCGCGCGGCGCTCGATGTAGTCCAGGCGCAGGGGGTTGATCTCGTGCAGGGGCCGGAACTCGCCGTGGGGGTCCCACCAGCGGTGGGCCAGCTCCTCGAACTTGGCGATTTCGGCGGGGTCGACGTTGGCCGTGGTGCTCATGATCCAATCGATATCCGCAGCAGGCGGGTTCAGGCCAGCCCGGCCAGCTTCATGCGCCAGTGCCGTGCCCGGTCGGCCAGGTGGGCCTCGTCCACGGTCGTCAGGCGCCGCTCCTTGAGCACGTGGCGCCCGCCCACCCACACGTCGGTGACATGGTCGCGGGTGGCGCTGTAGACCAGTTGCGATACCGGATGATACACCGGCTGGGTCTCCAGCGGGCCCAGGTCCACCGCCGCGATGTCGGCGGCCTTGCCCGGCACCAGGGAGCCGATGTCGGCGTCCAGGCCCAGGGCGCGGGCGCCGCCCAGGGTGGCCATGTGCAGCACCCGGTGGGCGGGGAGGGCGGCGGCATCGTCCGCCACCGCCTTGCCCAGCAGGGCGGCGCTGCGCATCTCGCCCACCATGTCCAGGTCGTTGTTGGAGGCGGCGCCGTCGGTGCCCAGGGCCACGTTGACGTCCGCCGCCAGCAGGCGGGCCACGGGACAGAAGCCCGAGGCCAGCTTGAGGTTGGACTCGGGGCAGTGGATCACGTTGACCGCCGCCTCGGCACAGCGTGCGATCTCGCCGTCCGTGAGCTGGGTCATGTGCACCGCCGCCAGGCGCGGGCCCAGCAGGCCCAGCGCCTCCAGCCGCGCCAGGGGCCGGCGGCCGTGCTCCCGCCGGGCGCGCTCCACCTCGCCGGCGGTCTCGTGCACGTGCATGTGCACGGGAACGTCCAGCTCCTCGGCGAACATGACCACCTTTTCCAGCACCTCGTCGGCCACGGTGTAGGGGGCATGGGGGGCGAAGGCGGTGGACAGCAGCGGGTGGCCCTTGAGCCGGTCGTGCAGGGCCATGCCCTTGTGCAGGTACTCGTCGGGCCCGGCGGCCCAGGCGCTGGGGAAGTCGATGACGATCATGCCCAGCACCGCGCGGACGTGGGCCTGCTCCGCGGCCTCGGCCGTTTCCTCGGGAAAGAAGTACATGTCGTTGAAGCAGGTGGTGCCCGAGCGCAGCATCTCTGCGCAGGCCAGCAGGCTGCCGTCGCGCACGAACTCCGCGCCCACCCATTTCTGTTCCGCCGGCCAGATGTGCTGCTCCAGCCATTCCATCAGCGGCAGGTCGTCGGCCAGCCCGCGCATGAGCGACATGGCGGCGTGGGTGTGGGCGTTGACCAGGCCCGGGATGAGCACGTGGCGGGGCAGGTCCAGCTCCACCCGCGGCCGGAACCGGGCCGCCTCGGCGCGGGGAACGATGGCGGCGATGCGCCCGCCGTCGATGGCCAGGCTGTGGCCCTCGAGGACGTCGCCCGCCGGCTCCACCGGAACGATCCAGGCGGCGTGAATGAGGGTGTCCACGGCTTCCATCACGCGGAAGATACAGGCAAGGGGCGGCGGCGGACAAGCGCGGCCTGTTATGATGGCGCTCCTGTTCTTGGCCCCCATGCCACGATGACCACGCCCGCGACCCTGGAGAACCACGACACCCTGCGGCCCCTGCGCTGGGAGGACGGTGCCCTGCTGGTGCTGGACCAGCGCCGGCTGCCGCAGGCCGAGGAGTGGATCCGCTGCACCGACGCCGCCTGCGTGGCCGCGGCCATCCGCGACATGGCGGTGCGCGGTGCGCCCGCCATCGGCATCGCCGCCGCCTACGGTGCCGCCCTGTCGGCCGCGCGCCATCTGGGCCCGGGCGGTGGCGGCCGCGAGGCGGTGGCCGCCGATCTCGAGGGCCTGGCCGCGGCTCGGCCCACCGCGGTGAACCTGTTCTGGGCCCTGGACCGCATGCGCCGGCGCCTGGCCGAAGGGGCGGGTGCCGCGGCCCTGCTGGCCGAGGCCCGGGCCATGCACGAGGAGGACATCGCCGCCAACCGGCGCATGGGGGCGCTGGGGGCGGAGCGCATCGCGCCCGGCAGCGGCGTGCTCACCCATTGCAACACCGGCTCGCTGGCCACCGGCGGCTTCGGCACCGCGCTGGGGGTGATCCGGGCGGCGTGGAGCGCCGGGCGGCTGGCGGCCATCTATGCCGACGAGACCCGGCCCTGGCTCCAGGGGGCGCGGCTCACCGCCTGGGAGCTGCTGCGCGACGGCCTGCCGGTGACCCTGCTCGCCGAGGGTGCGGCAGCGGCGCTCATGAAGAGCGGGCGCGTGCAGTGGGTCGTGGTGGGTGCCGACCGCATCGCCGCCAACGGCGACGTGGCCAACAAGATCGGGACCTACGCCCTGGCGGTGCTGGCGCGCGAGCACGGGGTGCGCTTCATGGTGGTGGCGCCCACCTCCACCGTGGACCTGGACACGCCCTCGGGGGAGGCCATCCCCATCGAGACCCGCGACCCGGACGAGCTTCTGTGCCTGGGCGGCCGGCGCCTGGCGCCGGAGGGGGCCGCGGCCTGGAACCCGGTGTTCGACGTCACCCCGGCGGCCCTAGTGGACGTGCTGGTGACGGAGCGCGGGGTGCTGGAGCGCCCGGGCCCCGATTCGCTCCT
>JALUTW010000143.1 GCA_027021685.1 Chromatiales bacterium
GATGCGGAGCAGGTGCGTGACCCGGTCTCGGGCCCCGTAGCCGCACCGGCCCGCGACCTCCTGGTGCGTCATCCCGAATTCCCGCACGAGCCGCTCCACGGCCCGGGCCTCCTCGACGAGGGAGAGGTCCTGGCGCTGGAGATTCTCGACGAGCGCGGCCAGCGCGGCGTCCTCGTCGTCGAGGTTGCGGACCACGGCGGGCACGCGGTGCAACCCCGCCCGCTGGGCGGCACGCCAGCGCCGCTCGCCGGCGACGATCTCGAAACGCCGGCGGCACGTGCCGGGCACCGGCCGCACCACGATGGGCTGCAACATCCCCGCGTGCCCGATGGAAGCGGCGAGCTCGTCGATGGACTCGGGATCGAAACGCTTGCGCGGCTGGCCCGGCGACGGGACGATGCGATCGATGTCCAGCCACTCGATGCGTTCGCTGGTGTTCATCGGTCGAGCAGTTCCTGCAGCACGTCTGCCGCCTCGTCCCCGATGGAGAGGTCGTCGTGTTCGAAACGGGCCATGGACCGCAGGCGCCGGACCAGATCACGCAGGCAAGCCGGTTCCAGGCGCGGCGGGAGCCGCGCCTCCAGGCAGGGCTCCACGAGCCCTTCGCGCCTTATCCGCCGAACGGCCTCCTGGAACTCGGGGTCCAGCCGGTCCCAGGCCTCGACCATGCCAGAGTACATGTCCGGCAACAGGTCCTGGCGGTTCAGCACGAACGCCGCCGCGATCCGCTCGCCGGTCGAAGCCGTGGTGTCGCCCCACTGCCGCAGCTCCTCGGCAACCCCGACGATCGTCTCCATTACCGCGTCCATTTCACTGGCCTTCCAGCGAAATTGCTCATCCCCACGCGAAGTACCTGCACTGCGGGTACCGCGTGCAACCCAGGAAAGGGCGCCCTGCATTTCTGCCGTTTCTGACCGCGCGCTGCACCAGTCGACCGGTGCCGCACTCGGGGCAACGATCCCCGGCCGCGCGCTTGCCGGGTGCCCTCCGGCGACGGCCGCCTGCCTCCTCCCCGCCGGGACCCCTGCGGCCCGCGGCGGGAGGACGTCCCTGGCGCAGTCCCCCGCCGCCCCGCCGTCCCCGGCCCGGCCCGGTCCGGCCCGCCTGTACTGGCTGATCGGGCAGGGTCTTGCGGCATTCCGGGTACCCCGTGCATCCCCAGAACGGGCCGTTCCTGCCCTTGCGGCGGCGCATGGGCCGGCCACACCTGGGACACGGAGGCGCATCCTGGGACAGGCCTTCGGGCAGGCTTGCACCCTCCCTGACCTGCTGCACCAGGCCCCGCACCCACTGGGCCTGGCGCTCGAGGAACTCTTCCATGCTGCCGCGGCCCTGGGCGATGTCGTCCAGGGCCTGCTCCCACAGCGCCGTGGTGCCAGGGTCCTTGACCGGGTCGGGCAGCGCGTCGATCAGCGCGCGCCCGGTCCCGGTGGAGACCAGGTGACGTTTTTCCCTGCGCAGGAATCCCCGATCGAGCAATGCCTGGATGATGCCGGCGCGCGTGGCCTCGGTGCCCAGCCCGGCCGTCTCCCGCAGGCGCTTCTTCAGCTCCGGGTCCTCGACCAGCCGCGCGGCATTCTTCATCGCCGCGATCAGGGTGCCTTCCGTGTACCGCGGCGGTGGTTTCGTCTGCTTGTCCTTCACCTCGGCGCTCACGGCATGGCAGGCACTGCCCTCCTCCAGCCGGGGCAGGACCTGGTCGCCATCGCCCTCGCCGGCGTCCTGTCCCAGCGCGGCCCGCCATCCCTCCACGGTCACCTGCCTGCCGGAGGCCTTGAAGCGCTCGCCTTCCACGTACAACAGCAACGTGGCCTGGTCGTACTCGTGATGAGGATAGAACTGGGCCAGGTAACGCCGGCGAACCAGGTCATAGATCCGTCGCTCGTCCTCGCTCATGGCCGACAGATTGCAAGGCGCCGCCGTCGGGATGATGGCATGGTGAGCCGTGATCTTCTTGTCGTTCCAGGCCCGCGAGCGTATCCGGCGATCCGCCCGCCCCACCAGGGCGGCGATCCCAGGATCGGAAGCCGCCAGGGCATCGAGGACCTGGTCCGCCTCGCCGAGCATGCTCTCGGGGAGGTACGGGCAGTCGGTGCGTGGATACGTGGTGGCCTTGTGCGTCTCGTACAGGGCCTGGGCGATGTCGAGCACCTCCTTGGCTCCCATGCCCCAGCGGCGCGAGGCCTCCTGCTGCAGGGTGCCGAGGTCGAAGGGCAGTGGCGGGGCCTCCCGCATCCGCCGATACTCCGCCTTGACGACGGTCCCGTTCTTCCCGGCCACCTTCTGCGCCACGGTGCGGGCCGCCGACTCGCTGGTGCAGCGGCCCTCGGCGTCGGCCACGCGCTCGGGGGGCACCCACCTGGCGGCGAAGTCGCGGGCCGCTTGCTCCGGCCTCATGGTGCACACCACCTCCCAGTAGGGCTTGGGCTCGAACGCCTCGATCTCGCGGTCGCGGTCCACCACCAGACGCAAGGTGGGCGTCTGCACGCGGCCGACGGACAGGACGCCGTCATGGCCGCGGCCACGGCCTGCGACGGTGTAGGCCCGGGTCAGGTTCATGCCCACCATCCAGTCCGCGCGGGCACGCGCCAGGCCTGCGAGGTACAGGGGCCGGGTCTTCTCGCCGGGCAGCAGGGCCGCCAGGGCCTTGCGGATGCTGGCCGGGTCCAGGGCCGAGAGCCACAGCCGCAGGACCGGCCCGTTCCAGCCGAACCGGTCCAGGACCTCGCGGGCGATGGTCTCCCCCTCGCGGTCGGCGTCGGTGGCCACGACCACCTCGGAGGCCTCCTTGAGCAGCTGCCCGACGATCTTGAGCTGCTTGCCCGCCCCCTTGCGCGGGTGTAGCTTCCAGCGCTCGGGCAGGATGGGCAGCGTCTCCAGCCGCCAGCGCTTGAACTCCTCGCCGTAGGCCTCCGGCGGGTCCATCTCGAGCAGGTGCCCCACGCACCAGGTGACGATCAGGTCGCGGCCCCGCAGGCAGCCGTC
>JALUTW010000144.1 GCA_027021685.1 Chromatiales bacterium
TCCAGCCCCCCAGTTCAGTCAGTGTGCGCTTGTCGAACATGCTCCAACCCCCGTGGTCCGCTCCCGCCACAGTATGGAGCATGCTTCAGCAGCGCAACCTCCCCGGACTTTTACGAAGAACCGAAAAACAGGGGTGCATGAAACCTCCAGCCACCGTTTCCCAGCCCCCGGAACCCAGCCCCCAGCCCCTCGCTCAATCCCAAACCAGCTCGGTGATGGATCCGTCCTCGTGCAGGCGGCGGATGGCCTCGGCCAGCAGCCCGCTGCTGTCGATCACGGTGAGGCGGCGGCGGACGAACTCCGGGTCCAGCCGTGCCGGCGGCACGCTGTCGGTGATCACGACGCGCTCCAGCTCCGGGGTGTCCAGCCTGGTGCCGGCCCCGCGCGCGAAGACGCCATGGGTGGCGAGGGCCACGGCACGGCGGGCCCCTTGCCGGGCGCAGGCCGCGGCGGCGCGGGCCATGGTGGTGCCGCCGGCGATGAGGTCGTCCACGATGAGCGCCGTGCGTCCCTCCACCTCGCCCACCATCGCCTCGCCGCTCACCACGCCGCCGCTGCGCTTCTTTTCCATGAAGGCCGCCGCCACCGGCCGGCCCAGCCGCTTCTCCAGCGATTCGCGGAAGCGCTCGGCGCGCTTGATGCCGCCCACGTCGGGTGAAACCACCACCAGCTCGTCGCCGCTCCAGTGCTGCAGGACGTGGTCGATGAACAACGGCCGTGCCTCCAGGTGCTCGGTGTTGATGCGAAAGGCGTTCTGGAACGCGGCCAGGTTGTGCACGTCGAGGGTGATCAGGCAGTCGGTGCCCACCGCTTCGAACAGGGACGCGGTGTAGCGCGTGGTCACCGGGTCGCGGGGCTTGGTCTTGCGATCCTTGCGCGAGTAGCACAGGTAGGGCGTGACCGCCGTCACCCGGGCGGCCGACTCGCGCAGGGCGCCGAGAAAGAACAGCAGCCGGACCAGCTTGTCGTTCACCGAGCGGTGGTCGTCGCCGTACAGGGAGCAGATGACATAGGCGTCCGTTCCGCGCACGTTTTCCAGCGGGCGTGCCTTGTGTTCGCCGTCCTCGAAGTCACGCTCTTCATGGGCGGCCAGCGGCACGCCCAGCGCGGCGGCGACGCGCTCGCCCAGCCGGCGGGAGTCTTCCAGGGCGAACAGGCGCAGGTCAGGATACGCCATTGATCCGATTCTACTGTTCTACTGTTTGCATAGATGATGCAAGAACCAATCGCGGGCCAGCGCCGCCACTTCGTCCAGCTTGCCCGGCTCCTCGAACAGGTGGGTGGCTTCCTCGACGATGGCCAGCTCGTGGGGAGCCTGGGTGAGCGCGGCGGCGGCCTGCCGGTTCATGCCGATGACCGGCGTGTCCCAGCCGCCCACGATGAGCAGCGTGGGGGCACGCACCCGGGGGAGCACCTCCAGGGCCAGGTCGGGACGGCCGCCGCGGGAGACCACCGCGCCCACCCGCTCGGGACGCTCGGCGGCGGCGATGAGTGCGGCCGCCGCCCCGGTGCTGGCCCCGAACAGGCCCAGGGGCAGCGCGGCCAGTTCCGGCCGGGTGGCGGTCCAGTCCACGGTGGCGGTGGTGCGCTGGCCCAGCAGCGGGATGTCGAAGCGCCACTGGCGGGTGATGAGATCCTCCTCGTTCTCGTCCGGGGTGAGCAGGTCGAACAGCAGCGTGGCCAGGCCGCCGGCATTGAGCACCTCGGCCACGTAACGGTTGCGGGAGCTGAAGCGGCTGCTGCCGCTGCCATGCACGAACACCACCAGCCCGCAGGCCTCCGCGGGCAGTGTGAGAAAGGCCGGCAGGCTGGCGGTGCCGGCGTCGACGACGATCTCGCGGGTTTCACTCATGCCCGGCGCCTCACAGCTCGGTTTCGGCCAGACCGTCCAGGGCCTCGGGCGGAGCCGCCACGCGGAAGGCCACCAGCACGCTCGCACCGTCGGCGGTGTCGATGCGCAGGCCCTGGTGGGCGCGGCCCTGGCGCTCGTCGCGCAGGGCGACGACGTCCTGCAGTCGCACCACCTGGCCCTCGCCATCACCCACCCGGACGGTGATATCGAACCGGTGATCGTGTTCGCTGCACTCCAGGGCCTGAAGCGGGCCTTCACCGGCCAGGCGCTCGGCCGCGGCCAGTGCCGCGGCGGGGTCGGCCTCCATCTCCGGGGCAGGGGCCCGCAGCAGCGTCACCCGCCAGCCGTGGTGCTCGCGGCTGAACCCGGCGCAGAACTCCGGCCAGCGCGGCCGCGGCACGCTCGGTTCCGTCATGCCGGTTTCTCCTGTCCGGCCGTCGCCGGGGGGCGGCGGGCGTGGTGGTGCGAGAGGATGGTCTTGACCTCCTCGTCACTGGTCTGGGAGAAGTCGACGTACCACTGGCCGATGGCGAAGAAGGGTTCGGGCTGGTAGGGACAGACCACCTCGTCCACCTTCTGCCGCAGGCGGGCGATGGTTTCCGGCGGCGCCACCGGCACCGCCACCACGACGCGGGCCGGCTCCTGGGCCCGTACCGCGTCCACCGCCGCCATCATGGTGGCGCCGGTGGCCAGGCCGTCGTCCACCAGGATCACGCTGCGGCCGCGCAGGTCCGGGAACGGCCGTTCGCCGCGATAGGTCCGCTCGCGGCGGGCCAGCTCCGCCTCTTCCTCGCGGGCCACTGCCTCCAGCTCCTGCTGGGTGATGCCGTGCATCCGTACCACGTCGTCGTTGAGCACGCGCACGCCGCCGCTGGCGATGGCGCCCATGGCCAGCTCCCGGTGGCCGGGCACCCCCAGCTTGCGCACGATGAGGACATCCAGTGGCGCCTCCAGCGCCTCGGCAATCTCGGCCGCCACCGGGACCCCGCCCCGGGGCAGGGCCAGCACGATGACGTCGTCGCGGTCGCGGTAGTGGCCCAGCAGCGCCGCCAGCTCGCGGCCCGCGGCGCTGCGATCCGGAATGGGCAGTGCCATGCGCGGTTCCCTCCTGCACGTTGATCCTGACCTTAA
>JALUTW010000145.1 GCA_027021685.1 Chromatiales bacterium
GGTATGGAGTACTGCGTGCTGGTGGACCGGGGCTGGATCCCGGCACCGGGCGACCGCAGCCGGGTGCCGGAGCCCCGCGTGCCCGCGGGAACGGTGAGCGTGCGCGGTCTGCTGGACCAGGCCCCGGAGCCGGGGATCCGCCTGGGCACGGCGGTGGCCGAACCGGTGCGGTGGCCGCTGGTGGTTCCGTGGGTGGACCCCGCTGCCCTGGCCCCTCACCTGGGCTGCCGGCCGGTGCCACTGGTGCTCAAGATGGACGCGGATCTCGCCGGCGGCTTCGTGCGCGACTGGCGGCCGGTGAGCCTGCAGCCGGAGAAAAGCGTGAGCTATGCCGTCCAGTGGTTCGCCATGGCGGCGTTGCTGGTGGTGATCTACCTGGTGCTGCACCTGCGGCGCCGCAACGATGACGAGGCAACATGAGCGGCACGACTGCAAACAGGACACGCAATCGCATCACCCTGCTGCTGCTGCTGCTGGTGTTCGTGGGTCCGCTGGGTTACGCGGTCTGGGTCTACAACACCATGGACCAGCCGGCGCGGATGAAGAACCACGGCACCCTGGTGCAGCCGCCCAGGCCGCTGCCCGTTGACCTGACGCTGGTGGAGAGCGGAGAGATCCCCCTCAAGGATGCATTCACCGGCAAGTGGACGCTGGTGGTGGTGGGAGGCACGGAGTGCGGCGGGCCGTGCCGCCTCGCCCTGTACAAGTCGCGCCAGAGCCGTCTGGCCCAGGGCGAGGCGGTGCGCCGGGTGCAGCGGATCTACCTGCTGCTGGCCGATGCGCCGGGAGACACCCTGGAGCGCCTGCGTGCCGACCACCCGGACCTGCGCATCCTGCGGGTGCCGGTTCCGGAGCGCGCACGGATCGTCACGCTGTTCGAAGACGACGGCAGCGGCGGCAGCGTCTACGTGGTGGACCCGCTCGGCAACTACATGATGCGTTTCGACGGTGCGTTCGAGGCCAAGGGCCTGGCCCAGGACCTGCGCCTGTTGCTGCGCGCCTCACAAATCGGATGACGACCATGCCCTGGACCGCCCGCCTTGCCCTGTTTGCCGCCTTCTTCGCCCTCGGCGTGGTGCTGCTGGGCGCCTACACCCGCCTGTCCGATGCCGGTCTCGGCTGTCCCGACTGGCCCGGCTGCTACGGTCACCTGGCCGTGCCCCAGGCCGAACACGAGGTGGCCCGCGCGCAGCAGGCCTTTCCCGAGCGGCCGCTGGACGCACCCAAGGCCTGGAAGGAGATGATCCACCGTTACTTCGCCGGCACCCTGGGGCTGTTCATTCTCGTCCTGGCCGCGGGTGCCGTGGCCGCGCGCCGGCACGATCCGCGTCAACCCGTCGCGCTGCCCGTTTTCCTCCTCGCGCTGGTGGTGTTCCAGGCCCTGCTGGGCATGTGGACCGTCACCTGGCTGCTCAAGCCGGTGGTGGTCATGGCCCACCTGCTGGGGGGGCTGAGCGTGCTCGCCCTGTTGTGGTGGTACGGCCTGCGCCACGGCCGGCTGCTGGCCGCGCCGGGCGATACCGCCGCCCGCACCCGGCTACGGGGTCCGGCCCTGGCCGCCCTCGCGGTGCTGGCACTGCAGATCGCCCTGGGCGGGTGGACCTCGGCCAACTATGCCGCCCTGGCGTGCACCGACTTCCCCACCTGCGGCGGCCAATGGTGGCCGGAGATGGATTTCTCCGAGGCCTTCGTGCTCTGGCGCGGACTGGGCATCAACTACGAGTTCGGGGT
The DNA here is from genome assembly GCA_027021685.1 of Chromatiales bacterium. Classification (GTDB taxonomy): domain Bacteria; phylum Pseudomonadota; class Gammaproteobacteria; order CAMYNG01; family CAMYNG01; genus JALUTW01. The sequence continues at coordinate 1,732 of JALUTW010000145.1, forward strand.
GCTGGACTCGGCCGCGCGCAAGGCCATCCACGTCACCCACCGCCTGGGCGCGGTGGCCGCGCTGCTGGTGGTGGGGTGGGCCGCGGTGGCCGCCCTGCGCCAGGGCGGGGACCGGCTGCTGGCCCGCACCGGCGCGGTGGTCCTGGGGCTGCTGCTGGTGCAGGTGTCACTGGGCATCGCCAACGTGGTATTCTCGTTGCCACTGCCGGTGGCCGTGGCCCACAACGGCGGTGCCGCGCTCCTGCTGCTGGGGGTCGTGACCCTCAACCATGTGGCGCGGACATAGAACAAGGGGTGGAGGAAAAGCCATGCTGACTCTGCGCAAGCACCTGGGGCTGGCATCCGTGGTCCGCCACTGGCGCGACTACTACGAGCTGTGCAAGCCGCGGGTGGTGATGCTCATCGTCTTCACCGCCATGGTGGGCATGTTCCTGGCCACGCCCGGGATGGTTCCCCTGGACGTGCTGCTGCTGGGCACCCTGGGCATCGGCCTGGCCGCCAGCTCCGCCGCCGCCATCAACCAGCTGGTGGAGCAGCAGGTGGACTCCCTCATGAACCGCACCCGCACCCGGCCCCTGCCCACCGGCCACGTGACACCGCGCCAGGCCATCGTGTTTGCCGCCATCCTGGGGACCGCCTCCATGGTGATCCTGTGGGGCTACGTCAACCCCCTTACCGCGGTGCTCACCTTCGCCTCCCTCATCGGCTACGCGGTGATCTACACCGTGTTCCTCAAGCGTGCCACGCCGCAGAACATTGTCATCGGCGGCGCGGCCGGGGCGGCGCCGCCGGTGCTGGGCTGGACGGCGGTCACCGGCAGCCTCGACCCTTACGCCGGCCTGCTGTTCCTGATCATCTTCGCCTGGACTCCGCCCCACTTCTGGGCGCTGGCCATCGCCCGGCGCGAGGAGTACGCCAAGGCCGACATGCCCATGCTGCCGGTGACCCACGGGGAGGCCTTCACCCGCCTCCACGTGCTGCTCTATACCATTATATTGGCGGCCGTCACCCTGCTGCCCTTCGCCACCCGCATGAGTGGGTGGATCTATCTTGCGGGCATCATTCCTCTCAACGCCGTGTTCCTCTGGTATGCCGTGCGCATGCAGAGGGACACCGGCCACCGCCTGCCCATGCGCACCTTCGGCTACTCCATCATCTACCTCATGCTCCTGTTCGCGCTGCTGCTGGTGGACCACTACGTTCCCACCGCCTGACCGGTGCCGCACCTGGGTCGACGCATGCCGCCACGCAGCTGGGGCTTCGCGATCGACCCGCCCCTTTACTTCGGTCGGCCCTCCGGCATCTGCCCCTGGTTCGCTGTTTTGTGAAACACCGTTTCCCGGCTCGGCGCTACTAGGCAAGCTGTACCCAGCGCCGAGGCAGCGAGGCCTCGTATTCGGCTCATAGTCGTAACTCCGATTTCCGCTTTGGTCGATCGTAAAGCCCCAGCCTGGCGATCCACGGCAGGTCCCATGAGTCCCAGAGCCAGCCAGGGCACGCACCTCCAAACCACGGGTCCTCGGTGGCGCAATGCGTAGACTGCGAGTTGGAGTCTTGCGCAGTGCATCACGGATTTACATGGCGAGGCTTCGGTTTAATCGGTGTGCAGCACCTATCGGGACATGCGCCGGGGTTCGATGCTGGAGACGGGATTTTTTGCGGTTGTTTTCCTTGCCGCCTCAGCAGTGGGGTGGAGGCGCTGGGCCTGGCGGCGCCGTCGGAGGCGACTGCGCGAGGTGAAACGCCTGCGGCTGGGGCGCATGCTGGTGGCCCTGGGCGTGGATCCGCGCCGCTATGCTGCCCTGGTGCCGGCGGAGGTCATCGCCCGTCACCAGGCCCGGTGCCGGGGCTGCCGGTGTACCGGCGCCTGCGAGCGCTGGCTGCGGGACCCGCGGCGCCGGCTGGATGCACCGCGGTTCTGTCCCAACTATCCTTCCCTGGTGCGTTGCGCCGCTCACTTCGCCCTCGCCACCCGGCGGCGGCGGCCTGGCGTCGCGGGACGTCCCCTATAAATTCTTCTGATACAGCCAGTTAACGGGTTATCCCTCGCTTTGCGGCAGCGGTTTCCGGTTGCCGTGAAAGTCGGTCGTCTATTATAATATTCTGATATTTTGAATTTCCTAGTGGCCCGCTCAGGGAATGGGCGCCGGCAATCCAGTAATCGGCTCTAGAAGACGCGAGGAAAGACATGGCTGTGGCAACCGCAGGCGCTGCTGAGCAGTACAACTACGATATCGTCCGCAAGTTCACCGTCATGGCGGTGGTCTGGGGGGTGCTGGGCATGCTGGTGGGGGTGTACATCGCCTCCGAGCTGGCCTGGCCCGCCCTCAACCTGGACATTCCCTACATCACCTTCGGCCGGCTGCGGCCGGTGCACACCACCCTGGTGATCTTCGGCTTCGGCGGCTCGGCGCTGTTCGCGACCTCCTACTACGTCGTGCAGCGCACGTGCCAGACCCGCCTCTACGGCGACGGGCTGGCGGAGTTCACCTTCTGGGGCTGGCAGATCGCCATCGGTGCGGCCGCGGTGTCGTACATGCTGGGTTACACCCAGGCCCGCGAGTACGCCGAGATGGTGTGGCCCATCGACATCCTCATCGCCGTCACCTGGGTGATCTACTTCTATATATATGTCCAGACGCTGCGCCGGCGCAGCCAGCCGCACATCTACGTGGCCAACTGGTTCTTCATCGCCTTCATCCTGGCCACGGCGCTGCTGCACATCTTCAACAACATGGAAGTGCCGGTGAGCCTGTTCTCGCTCAAGTCGTACAGCCTGCACGCCGGCGTGCAGGACGCCATGACGCAGTGGTGGTACGGCCATAACGCGGTGGGCTTTTTCCTCACCGCGGCCTTCCTGGGCATGATGTACTACTTCGTGCCCAAGCAGGCGGGCCGGCCGGTGTACTCGTACCGCCTGTCCATCATCCACTTCTGGGCGCTGATCTTCCTCTACATGTGGGTGGGTGCCCACCACCTGCACTGGACCGCGCTGCCGGACTGGACCTCGACCCTGGCGGCGACGTTCTCCATCCTGCTGCTGATGCCGTCCTGGGGCGGGATGATCAACGGCATCATGACCCTGTCCGGGGCCTGGGACAAGCTGCGCACCGACCCGGTGATACGTTTCCTCATCGTGGCGCTGTCCTTCTACGGCATGTCCACCTTCGAGGGGCCGCTCTTGTCGCTCAAGAGCGTCAACGCCCTGTCCCACTACACCGACTGGACCGTGGGTCACGTGCACATGGGCGCCCTGGGGTGGGTGGCCATGATCTCCTTCGGCTCGCTGTACCACCTGGTGCCGCGCCTGTGGAACACCACCCTCTACAGCCTGCGCCTGGTGTACCTGCACTTCTGGCTCGCCACCATCGGCATCGTGCTCTATATCTCGGCCATGTGGGGCGCGGGCATCATACAGGGCCTGATGCTGCGCGCATTCGACGAGTACGGCAACCTCGCCTACACCTTCATCGAGTCCGTGGCCTTCCTGCACAAGCCCTACGTGGTACGGGCGGCGGGCGGTGCCCTGTTCGTGACCGGCATCATCGTCATGGCCTACAACATCTTCATGACCGTGCGCAAGGCGCGCCGCGAGGAGGCCGAGCTTGAAGCCAGGCTGGCTGCCAAGATGGCGCGGGCCGCGGCATCCTGAGGAGGGTCCGGAACATGAAGCACGAGAAGATCGAGACCAATTCCGGGCTGCTCATCGTCCTGACGCTGATCGTGATCAGCATCGGCGGCCTGGTGGAAATCGTCCCGCTGTACCTCATCGACAGCACGGTGGAGACGGTCAAGGTGGAGGGCAAGGACACCATCCGGCCCTACACGCCGCTGGAGCTGGCGGGACGTGACATCTACCTGCGCGAGGGGTGCTATACCTGCCACTCGCAGATGATCCGGCCCTTCCGCGACGAGGCCCTGCGCTACGGGCACTATTCCCTGGCCGCGGAGTCGCAGTACGACCACCCGTTCCAGTGGGGGTCCAAGCGCACGGGCCCGGACCTGGCCCGGGTGGGGGGCAAGTACTCCAACCAGTGGCACGTGCAGCACCTCATCGCACCGCGCTCGGTGGTGCCCGAGTCCATCATGCCCAACTACCCCTGGCTCATGGACACCCTGCTGAGATACAAGGACATGCCGGCACGCATGCGTGCGCTGAAGAAGGTGGGCGTGCCCTACTCGGAAACCGAGGAGGAGTACCAGGCCAACGTGGAGCGGTTCGGCGAGGAAGTGGCCGGATGGCTGGACATCCGCCGGGCCGAGCAGAACCTGCTGAAGCAGGCCGTCGCCGGCAATTACGACGGCGACAACAGCGACGTGACCGAGATGGACGCGCTGGTGGCCTACCTCCAGGTGCTGGGCACCATGGTGGACTTCAGCAAGTTCGACGAGGGCTACTTCGCCAGCTTCCGCTGATCGGGGATCATTGCCATGGGCGAGCTTCTGGAATGGTTCATGCGGCTTGAAAACACCAAGCCCTTCGCCCTGGTGCTGTTTTTTGTCACCTTTGTCGCCATCGTCTTGTACGTCTACACCGGCCGCAACCGCACGCAGCGCCTGGAGTCGTACAAGAACATCCCCCTCGAAGACGACGAGGGGGATGCCGCGCTTCGCGAGGACAAGCAGAAATGAGCAGTAAAGAGACACACAAGCCGGCCGTCCAGACCACGGGCCATGCCTGGGACGGCGACCTGCAGGAGTTCAACAATCCGCTGCCGCGGTGGTGGCTGTGGGCCTTTTACGCCACCGTGGTGTTCGCCGTCATCTACTGGGTGATCTACCCGGCCTGGCCGCTGGGGCGCGACTACACCAAGGGCCTGTTCAACACCATCACCTACGAGACCAGCGATGGCCGGCAGGTGGAGACGCACTGGAACACGCGCGCGCGCTTCCTGCGCGAGATGCAGGCCGCCCGCGCCAAGCAGGAGCAGATCCTGCAGCGGCTGGCCGGCGTGCCATACCAGGAGATCGCCGCCGACCGCGAGCTGTCGGCCTTCGCCTACTCCATGGCCAAGGTGCTGTTCGCCGACAATTGCGCCGCCTGCCACCAGAGTGGCGGGGCCGGTGTGGCGGGGCTGTACCCCAACCTGGCCGACGATGCCTGGCTGTGGGGCGGGACCTACGCCGAGATCGAGCAGACCATCCGCAACGGCCGGCGCGGGTTCATGCCGTCGTTCGCCCGCGCCCTGGACGAGCAGCAGCTCGATGACGTGGCCACCTTCGTCCTCTCGCTGTCGGGCTTCGAGGTGGATCCCGAGGCGGCCCGGCGCGGCGGCGCCATCTTCAATGGCCAGGCCGGCGGCTGCTATTATTGCCACACGCACGAGGGCACCGGCATGACCAGCCAGGGCGCGGCCAATCTCACCGACGCGGTGTGGACCGTGGCCCGGGTGCAGGCTACCGCCGGTGTCGAGGCCAACAAGGAAGCGGTGAAGGCCGTCATCCGCAAGGGCATCCAGCGCGAGATGCCTGCCTGGGCCGGCCGTCTCGATGACACCGAGATCCGCATCCTCACCTTCTACGTACACCAGCTCGGCGGCGGCCAGTAGCACCGCCCCGGCGGTCCGGCGAAGGGAGGCCCTCCATGTTCCATGCAGGGCCTCCTTTCGTCTCAATCATCCGGCGGCAGCCGCGGCGGCGGCGGGAGTGACATGGAGCAACCGGCCTACCAGGCGCGTATTCCCATCTATCCCCGCTCGGTCCGGGGCCGGTTCCGCACGGCCAAGTACGCGGTATTGGTGCTGGCCTACGGGGTGTATTTCTCGCTGCCGTGGCTGCCGTGGCCGCGCCCCGGGGCCCCGTCGCAGGCCGTGCTGTTCGACCTGCCGGGCCGGCACTTCTACGTCTTCGATCTCACCATCTACGCCCAGGACATCTTCTGGCTCGCCGGCCTGCTGGTGATCGCGGCCCTGCTGCTGTTCTTCGTCACCGGCATCGCCGGGCGCGTGTTCTGCGGCTACTTCTGCTTCCAGACCCTGTGGACCGACGTGTTCCTGCTCATCGAGCGGCTGGTGCAGGGCGAGCGCAATGCCCGCATCCGCCTGGCGCAGGCACCGTGGGGCCCGGAGAAGGTCCTCAAGCTGGGCGCGACGCACCTCCTGTGGCTGGCGGTGGCGTTCGTCACCGGGCTCACCTTCACCCTCTACTGGGGGTACGCGCCGGAGCTGGCGCGGCAGTTCTTCACCGGGGCGGCGCCGTTCCCGGCCTATGCCACCACCTTGTTTCTCACCGCCACCACTTACGTCATGGCCGGCCTGGCGCGCGAGCAGGTGTGCACCTACATGTGCCCCTACGCCCGGTTCCAGGGGGTGATGTTCGACCAGGACACGCTGGTGGTGGCCTACGACGAGCGCCGCGGCGAGCCGCGGGGCAAGCCGCGCCGGGACCTGCTGGCGCGCGAGTCGCGGCACGGTGCCGGCCTGGGCGACTGCATCGACTGCGGCTACTGCGTGCAGGTCTGTCCCATGGGCATCGACATCCGCAACGGCCTACAGTACCAGTGCATCTCCTGCGCCCTGTGCATCGATGCCTGCGATCGCATGATGGACTCCCTGGGCTGGCCCCGGGGCCTGGTGCGTTACACCTCGGCACGGGCCCTGCGCGGCGAGCACACGCGCTGGTACAAGCCCAAGAACCTGGGCTACGGCCTGGTCCTGCTGGCGGCCGTCGCCGCCCTGGCCTGGAGCATCGGTCACCGCTCGTCGGTGGAGATGGCCGTGCGCCAGGTGCGCCAGCCCATCTCGGTGACCCTGTCCGACGGGCGCGAGCAGAACCGCTACGAGATCAAGATCAACAACAAGACCTCGCGCCCCGCGGTCTACCACCTGGTCCTGGAGGGGCTGCCCGGGGCCGAGCTGGTGGTGGAGGGCGGCGCCGTGTTCCGCCTGGCGCCCGAGGCCAGCACCAAGGCCCTGGCCCTGGTGCGGCTGCACCCGAAGGATGCCCGGACCTCGCGCATGAGCTTCCACTTCGTGCTGGTGCCCGAGTCGGGCGAGGGCGAGCGCCGTGCCTGGGAGGCGGTGTTCTATCTGCCGCCGTGGCGGCTGGAGGCGGGGCGATGAACAACCTGGTGCTGACCCTGACCGGCGGCGCCGGTCTCATGCTGGTGGTGTTCCACCTCCTGTGGCGGGTGGCCCGCGTCAACGGCCGCTTCGCGGCGGGGCTCACCACGCTGGCGGCGCTGGCCGCCTACCTGGGCTGGGCGGTGGTGCGCTGGCCCGGGGCGGACGTGGTGGCCATCCACGTGGCGGTGTTCGCGGTGCTGGGCTACGTGCTGGGCATCGTGGCCGGCCAGCGAGAGCGCCAGCGGCGCGAGGGCCGCCGCTGGTTTCACTGGGGACCGGCGGCGCTGGTGGCCTTCTTCCTCGTGGTGCTGGCGGCGGATGCCCTGTTCGTGATGGTGGCACAGCAGGGCCTGGGGCCGGAGTGGACCCGGCGCCTGCTGCCGGAGCCCCGCAGCGGCGGCCGGGTGCAGTCGTTCTTTCCGGGCACCGTGGCCCGCGATTACCAGAAGCGGGAGGCCGAGTACAACGCCTACCTGGCCCGGGTGCGGGAGCAGCAGGCCCGGGGCTGGCGGGTGCGCAAGGGCTGGCTGGACCGGCCGGTGGCCGGGCGGCCCGGGGACTTCCAGGTGGAGGTGCGTGACCGCGAGGGCCGGCCGGTGTACGGCGCCCGGGTCCACGGCACCTTCATGTGGCCGGCGGACAAGCGCCGCGACGTGGACTTCACCCTGGAACCGGTGGGCCCCGGCCTCTACCGCGGGGTGATAACATTGCCCCGGCCGGGGCGCTGGGAGCTCCTGCTCCTCATTGAGAAGGACGACGCCGTGCACGAGATCAAGGCCCGCACCCGCGTGGCGGACGCCGGGGGCTGATGTCCGGGGCCCCCGCGCGCTGTTTCCATTGCGGCCTGCCCTGTCCGCCCGGCAGCGACTACCGCGTGGAGATCGACGGGCAGGCGCGGCCCATGTGCTGTCCCGGTTGCCAGGCGGTGGCCCGGGCCATCGTCGATAACGGCCTCACCGACTTCTACCGCCTGCGCCGCGAGCCCTCGCGCAATCCCGCCGACCTGGTGCCCGCGGCGCTGAAGGAGGCCGAACTGTTCGACCGGGAGCCGGTGCAGCGGAGCTTCGTGCGCGAGACCGGGGCCTCCCGGTGCGAGGCCTCGCTGATCCTGGAGGGTATCGTGTGTGCCGCCTGCGTGTGGCTGTCGGAGCGCCATGTCTCCGCGCTGCCCGGGGTGGAGTCCTTCCGCGTCAACTACGCCACCCACCGCGCGGTGGTGCGCTGGGACCCGGAGCGCATCCGCCTGTCGGAGATCCTGCGGGCCATCGCCGCCATCGGCTACGTGGCCCATCCCTTCGATCCCGGCCGCCAGGAGGAGGTGTTCCGGCGCGAGCGGCGCCGCGCCCTGTGGCGCATCGCCGTGGCCGGGTTCGGCGCCATGCAGGTGATGATGCTGGCGGTGGCCATGTACGCCGGCGACGCCTCGGGCATGGACCCGGGGCTGTGGCACTTCATGCGCTGGGTGAGCCTGGCCCTGGCCACCCCGGTGGTGCTGTACTCGGCGCGGCCGTTCTTCACCGCCGCCTGGCGGGACCTGCGCCGGCGCCGGGTGGGCATGGACGTGCCGGTGGCGCTGGCCATCGGCGCCGCCTACCTGGCCTCGGCCTGGGCCACGGTGCGCGGCCACGGCGAGGTCTATTTCGATTCCGCCACCATGTTCACCTTCTTCCTCCTCACCGGGCGCTACCTGGAGATGGCCGCGCGCCACCGCGCCGGGCAGGTGGCCGAGGAGCTGGTGCGCATCCTGCCCGCGGTGGCCAGCCGGCGCCGGGCCGGCGGCGGCCTGGAGACGGTGCCGGTGGCGGAGCTGGCGCCGGGCGACACGGTGGTGGTCAAGCCCGGCGAGACCGTGCCCGCCGACGGGCGCATCCTCGAGGGCGCCACCCGCGTCAACGAGGCCCTCATGACCGGCGAGTCGCGGCCGCTGCCGCGCGGTCCCGGCGACGCCGTGGTGGGCGGCACCGTGAACCTGGAGAGCCCCATCGTGATGGCGGTGGAGCAGGTGGGCGAGGGCACGGTGCTCGCGGCCATCGTGCGCCTGCTGGACCGGGCCCAGACCGAGAAGCCGCGCCTGGCGGCCCTGGCCGACCGGGTGGCGGGCGGGTTCGTGGCCGTCCTCCTGGTGGTGGCGGCCGGGGTGGCCTGGTGGTGGTGGGGCCACGACCCGGCGCGGGCCTTCGCCGTGACCCTGTCGGTGCTGGTGGTCACCTGTCCATGCGCCCTGTCCCTGGCCACGCCGGCGGCGCTCACCGCGGCCACCGGGGCGCTGACCCGGCGCGGCCTGCTGGTGACCCGCGGCCATGCCCTGGAGACCCTGGCCCGGGCCACCCACGTGGTGCTGGACAAGACCGGGACCCTGACCCGGGGCCGGCCCCAGGTGGAGCGGGTGCACCGCCTGGCGCCGGGCTGGGACGGGGACCGGGTGCTGGAGGCCGCCGCCCGCCTGGAGGCGGCCTCGGAGCATCCCCTGGCCCAGGCGCTGGTGCAGGGGCGCGAGGCGGTGCCGGCACGGGACCTGTCCAGCACGCCCGGCCGGGGAGTGGAAGGGGAGGTGGACGGCCGCCGCCTGCGCCTGGGCACGGCGGATTTCGTGGCGGAGCTGGCGGGCCCGCTGCCCGGGGTACCCGCGCCCGGGCCGGGGGTCACGCGCATCTGGCTGGGCTCGGCGGACGGCGTGGTGGCGGCCATCGACCTGGCCGACGCCCTGCGCCCGGAGGCCGCGGAGGCGGTGGCGGCCCTGCGCGCCCTGGGCCTGGAGCCGGTGATCCTGAGCGGTGACGCGCCCGAGGCGGTGGCCCGGGTGGCCGGCGCGCTGGGCGTGGACCACTTCGCCGGCGGGCTGCTGCCGGCGGACAAGCTGGCCCGGGTGCGGGCCCTGCAGGAAGCCGGCGCCGTGGTGGCCATGGTGGGGGACGGGATCAACGACGCCCCGGTGCTGGCCGCGGCCCAGGTTTCCATCGCCATGGGGGCCGGCACCCAGCTGGCCCAGGCCAGCGCCGACATGCTGCTCATGGCCGAGGATCTCCGGCGCCTGCCCGAGGGCGTGGCCACGGCGCGCAGGACCCTGGCGGTGGTGCGGCAGAACCTGGGCTGGGCGCTGGCCTACAACATCGTGGCCGTGCCGCTGGCGGCGGCGGGCATGGTGCCACCCTGGGCCGCGGCCCTGGGCATGTCCGCCAGCTCGCTGGTGGTGGTGGTCAACGCCCTGCGGCTGGCGGCGCCGCGTACATCGCCGGCGCCCGCCCGCCCGGACCCCGCGGCCGTCAGCCCTCCGGGCGCGGCGCGGTGAGGGCGGCGAGGAAGGCCTCGGCCCCGTCCAGGGTGGCAAAGGGCCCGGCGGTGCCCTCGCGGGTGCGCACGTACCAGCCCTCGGCGGGCAGGTGGAACATGCGTCCCGGGTGCAGGGGCCGCGGGGCCAGCTCGGGATGATTCACCCACAGGGGCGGCTGGCGCCGGGGCCGGCGGCGGTGGCCCGGGGGACGGAAATCCAGAATGACTGCCATGGATGTCTTACCGTTCTGACTGGTGAACTCCTTCGGTGGCACAATATAGCCGCGGGCCCGTGGCGGGTCTGTCAGGCGAGTCTGAAAATGGTGTAGGAATCGGCCTACGGAGGCGGCGTGGAAATCCTCTATCTCCTCATCCCCCTGGCGGTGGTGCTCATGGTGGTGGCCGTGGCCGGTCTCATCTGGGCCATCCGCTCGGGCCAGTTCGAGGACCTGGAGGGCCCCGCGTGGCGCATCCTCATGGACGACGACGACCCCAGGGTCCCGCGGCCGCCGGAGAAGGAGAAACCGGGGGGACCGCCGCCGGCTTGAAGCCCGGGCGGCTATTTATTAACATTTTCTAATATTCACGCGCGACAGGCGGCAGGCCCATGAAAGAGCTGTTCACCTTCCAGAATTTCCCCATGGCCATCATCATCGCCCTGGTGGCCTTTTCCTACTTCGTCTTCCTGAGCGTCCTGCTGGGCGGCTGAACCCGGCTTCGCGCTCCCCAGGGGTGACGTTTTTCGTCATATCCATGATGGAATGTCGAAAAATGTCATCCGGAATCAGGTGCGCCGGCCCTGTGCCCGGTACGGGCGGCGCCCATTGAGGCGTTTGCGCCATCGGTGAGGGGGGGCATCTCTGCCCCGCTCCGGCAGGCTGTTTTTCACAGCCTGCTAGAACCTATCTCAAAATTCCCCGCGGCCGCGCGCCTGGCGATTTTCGGTGGGAGCCGACGGGCATGGCTGCACGGGAAGGTGATACCGACATTTTTGGCCACGGAGGGTGGCCAGAGAGAAAATCGCCGGCGCCCCGGGGGGTTGCGAGCCACGCCCACGCCGGCGGCGTTGCGCCGCTGGCCCGTACAACGAGTACTGTGCTGCGCGGCGCGCCTGGCCGGCGCGGCCGTGGACTCACAACGCGACACGCGCGGAATTCTGAGATAGGTTCTAAAGTCACGCCGCGCCGCAACCGCTATCCCTGAAAGGAATTTCAGGGACTTGGGGTCATGCGGGACGGAAC
>JALUTW010000146.1 GCA_027021685.1 Chromatiales bacterium
ACCAGCTCAAGAACAAGCTGGGCTCCGCCGCCGTGGTCCTGGCCACGGTGGACGGGGACAAGGTCTCGCTGGTGGCCGGCGTCACCCCGGACCAGACCGGCCGCCTCAAGGCCGGTGACCTGGTCAACGCCGTGGCCCGGCAGGTGGGCGGGCGCGGTGGCGGGCGTCCCGACATGGCCCAGGCCGGCGGCCGCGACCCCGGGCGCCTCGACGAGGCCCTGGCCTCGGTTCCCGACTGGGTCCGCCGGCAGCTCGGCGCCTGAGCGGCCCTTTTCAAATCCATCAGATTAGTGTCTAATTTGCGCCTTTTGGACGGGAACGCACGCCAGTGGCGCTGATCGTACAGAAATACGGCGGGACCTCGGTGGGCAGCGTCGAGCGCATCCAGAAGGTGGCCGAGCGGGTCCAGGCCACGCGGGGCCAGGGCCACGACGTGGTGGTGGTGGTCTCGGCCATGAGCGGAGAGACCAACCGGCTCATCGATCTGGCCCACCAGGTGAGCCCGCAGCCGGACCCGCGCGAGTACGACGTGCTGGTGTCCACCGGCGAGCAGGTCACCATCGCCCTGCTGGCCATGGCGCTCAATGCCCGTGGCTGCCGGGCGCGGTCGTTCACCGGCGGCCAGGTGCACATCCGCACCGACAGCGCCCACACCAAGGCCCGCATCGTGGAGATCGACGAGGCCCGGGTGCGGCGCGAGCTGGAGGCGGGCACCGTGGTGGTGGTGGCCGGCTTCCAGGGCGTGGACGAGGACGGCAACATCACCACCCTGGGCCGCGGCGGCTCCGACACCACCGCGGTGGCGCTGGCGGCGGCCCTGGGGGCCGACGAGTGCCAGATTTTCACCGACGTGGACGGGGTCTACACCACCGATCCGCGGGTGGAGCCCAACGCGCGGCGGCTGGACCGCATCACCTTCGAGGAGATGCTGGAGATGGCCAGCCTGGGTTCCAAGGTGCTGCAGATCCGCGCGGTGGAGTTTGCGGGCAAGTACAGTGTACCCTTACGGGTCCTGTCCTCCTTCGAGGAAGGGCCGGGCACGCTGATCACCTACGAGGAAGAGGACATGGAACAGCCAGTCATCTCCGGCATCGCCTTCAACCGTGACGAGGCCCAGCTCTCGGTGCGCGGGGTGCCGGACCGCCCGGGCGTGGCCTGGCACATCCTCGGGCCGGTGGGCGAGGCCAACATCGAGGTGGACATGATCATCCAGAACGTGGGCGCCGACGGCACCACCGACTTCACCTTCACCGTCCACCGCAACGACTACGAGCGGGCCCGTGCCATCCTCGAGGACACCGCCCGCAGGCTGGAAGCGCGCGAGGTGGCCGGGGACAACCGCATCGTCAAGATTTCGCTGGTGGGGGTGGGCATGCGCTCCCACGCCGGCATCGCCAGCCGGATGTTCGAGGCGCTGGCCAACGAGGGCATCAACATCCGCATGATCTCCACCTCGGAAATCAAGATCTCGGTGGTCGTCGAGGAGAAGTACCTGGAGCTGGGCGTCCGTGCCCTGCACGCGGCGTTCGGGCTGGACCAGGCACCGGCGGCCTGAGCGGCCCGCTGGCGGAAAAACAAATATATATAAGCAGGCGCTAAAGCCTGCCGCGGTCGGGACGATACTACCAGGAGACACCGCGCCTGGTTCCACAGGGAGCGTCTTGTTCGGTAGGCACGTTTCAGGCATTGATGGATTAGGAGAATGGGAATGCTGATATTGACCCGGCGGGTTGGCGAGACCCTCGTCATCGGCGACGACATCACGGTCACGGTGCTCGGCGTCAAGGGCAACCAGGTGCGCATCGGGGTCAACGCCCCCAAGGAGGTCTCGGTCCACCGCGAGGAGATCTACGAGCGCATCAAGAACGAGCAGCAGGCCGGCGAGGGCAACGGCGGCGGCGAATAGCCGCGGGCGCCCTTTACCTTGGGCGGGAGGCCCGGTATCCTTGGCCCCTCCGAGCCCGGAGAGATGGCCGAGCGGCTGAAGGCGCTCCCCTGCTAAGGGAGTATGGGGTCAAAAGCTCCATCGAGGGTTCGAATCCCTCTCTCTCCGCCAGCCACAGCAAAGGGGACCCGAAAGGGTCCCCTTTGCTGTGGCTCGAGGGTGGATTCGAACCCTCGATATCGAAATGGCGGGGTTCGAGCCGAGCGGCGCCGGAGCACCCTTTCGGGCATAACCCTTTCGGGCATAAACACCCTTGCGGGCATAAACGTAGCGACGGCGGCCCCGTAGGGGCGAGGGCCGGCGGCCCGGGTAATCCCTCTCTCTCCGCCAGCCGGGGCGCCCCCGGGTTTCTTGCCCTGTGGTACGGAAATGGCGTATATTTCGCGTCCCGGACGGAGGTCGGGATGCCCTCTCCTTTTCACGGCTCGTCCCTCGTCCCTGCCGTTTCAGCGCCCGTAGCTCAGTTGGATAGAGTACCTGGCTACGAACCAGGTGGTCGGAGGTTCGAATCCTTCCGGGCGCGCCAAATTAGAAAGGGGGCGTGCGCAAGCACGCCCCCCTTTCTAACTTTGACGGATTTCGGTGGATTCGAACCTCCGACTTCAAATGGCCGGTTCGAGCCGAGCGGCGCCGGGCGCCGCGAGGCAACGCCGGAGTACCCTTTCGGGCATAAACACCCTTTCGGGCATGAACGCCCTTGCGGGCATGAATGCAGCGACGGCGGTCGCGGCTGTCACCGGTGTGTCCTTGCGCGGAGTCTCCGTGAAGCGGGCGCGGGAAGCATCACCAGCGCCATTCCACGCCGGCGGAGAGATCGTGCCGGGTGTAGTCCCGGCTGGCCTGGTTGGACCGGTTGTCGGTATACGTGTACCGCAGCACCAGCATCGTGTCCTTGTCCAGGCGGCGCCGGGCACCCAGGCGCAGGCGCCAGCGGTCGTCCTGCCGGCTGAAACCGGCCGCGGCAGGGTAGTCCGAGCGCCGGTATTCCAGTTCCGCCTCGCCGCGCCAGTCCCCGCCCAGGCGGCGCCGCAGGCG
>JALUTW010000147.1 GCA_027021685.1 Chromatiales bacterium
CCCGGCCACCGCCAGGCACGCGACCTCGGGCCGTGCCGGGGCCCGCTCGAGGAAGGCCGCCAGGACCCGGTCGGCGGAGGCGAACGCGCCGCTGTCGAACTCTTCCTGGAGCACGGTCTCGAAGCGGCCGGGACCTTCCACCTCGGCCAGCAGGAGGCGCGCGCGGGTACCGCCGATGTCGCCCGCCAGCACCTTCACCGGGCGTTGCCCTTGAGACCGCGCGCGGCCTCGGCGTCCAGGTACCAGTGGACCACGCCGCGGGGCTCCAGATGCTGCACCGGGTGGCACCGGCGCCCGCCCGGGCCCGGTCCCAGCACCGCGCGCACGATGTCGGCCTTTTCGCCGCCGGTGACCAGGAACATGAGCTCGCGGGCGTGGTTGAGCACGGGAAGGGTCAGGGTCAGGCGCCGGCCGGCGGGCCCGTCCACCGCCGCCACCCAGCGCTCGCGCTCGTCCAGCACCGGCGAGCCGGGAAACAGGGAGGCGGTGTGGCCGTCGGTCCCCAGCCCGAGAAGCACGAGGTCCAACTCCGGAACGTTGCCGATGGAGCGGGGCAGGCGCTCGAGGCGGCGGGCGTAGCGGCCGGCGGCGGCGTCGAGGTCGCCGGCCTCCCCCTCCATGCGGGCCACCTGCTCCGCCGGCACCGCCACGTGGTCCAGCAGCACGGCGCGGATCATGCCGTAGTTGGAGTCGGGATGGTCCGGCGGCACCGCGCGCTCGTCGGTGAAGTAGACCCACACCCGCGACCAGTCGATGCGGCCGCGGTAGTCGGGACTGGCCAGCAGCTCGTACAGCCGGCGCGGCGTGCGGCCGCCGGCCAGGGCCAGGTTGAATTCGCCGTGGCGGTTCAGCGCCTGGCGGGCGCGGGCCACCATGAACTCGGCGGCGGCGCGGGCCACCTGTTCGGCATCGGCGAAGACCTGGTAACGCGCCACGGCCGCCGGGGTCAGGCCGCGGGCAGGGATCGCTTGCTGCGCAGCCAGCGCACCAATGGCTGCCATTGCTCCACGTCCTGCCACACCTGGGACGGCGCCATCTCGAAGATGCCGATGCCGCGCTCGGCGGCGCGGATGTAGTTCTGGGTATCACGCAGGTGGGTGAGGAAAGGGATGGACAGGCCCTTGAGGAACATCTCCAGGTTGTGGAAACTGCG
Source organism: Chromatiales bacterium (assembly GCA_027021685.1). GTDB lineage: Bacteria > Pseudomonadota > Gammaproteobacteria > CAMYNG01 > CAMYNG01 > JALUTW01. Next base: position 1,154 of record JALUTW010000147.1, read on the forward strand.
GGTGTTCTCGCGCACTCGGTTGGCCACCACCGCGATGCGGGTCTGCTTGCGCGAGACCCGGCCCACGGTGAGGAGGTCGCGGATGAAGTGGGCCGCCGCGCGCATGTCCAAGGGCGAGGGCAGCACCGGGATGATGAGGGTCTGGGCCCGGCGCACCAGGGCGGTGAGCTCGGCCCCGGCCACGCGCGCCGGCGCGTCCATGATCACCACCTCGGTGTCGCGCGGCACCGGCAACCGCCCCGGTCCGCCCTCGATGCCCGTGATGGGCGGCCATTCCTCGCCCCGCACCGCCAGCCATTCCAGACTGGAGGCCTGGGGATCGAAGTCCACCAGGGCCACCGGCCTTTCCTCTTCCCAGGCGTAGTAGCTGGCCAGGTTGGTGGCGATGGTGCTCTTGCCGCAGCCCCCCTTGCTGTTGAGAACCATGATGGTGCGCATGGCGTGCCCCCTTGTCCCGCTTCCGGCCGGTATTGTCGGGATTGTTCCGCGCGGGCCGCGCGGGCCGGATCCGGTTAAACCTACCCCAAGAAGGGCGCCGTGTACAGGAAGCGGGCGGTTCAGAAACCGTAGACGAGGGTGACGGCGGTCTCGGTATCGGTCTTCACCTTGCCGGGCGGCACCGCGGAATCGTGGCGGGCGGTGAAGCTGAGCTTCATGGCCAGGCTCTTGTTGATGCGGGCCGAGAGGGAGGTCACCGAGCGGGTGGTGGTGATGTCCTCGCCCCCGTCCACCGACAGCTCCTGGCGCAGGACGGCGGTCCCGCTCAGGTGCCACTGGAGCCGCAGCACGCCATGGACCAGGACCTCGTCCTCGCGGACCCCGTCCGGGAGCTGGTTGCGGCGCACGCCGGCACCGGCCTCCCCCTCCAGCCGCAGGGTCGCGGTGTCGACGATGCGCCGGCCGTAGCCCCCGGACAGGCTGGCCCGGTAGTCGTAGCCGCTGAAGCGGTCGTCCTCGTAGGCGGCCACCGCGAACAGGTAGGACCGCTGGCTGAACTTGTAGTCGGTCTTGCCCTGCAGGCGGTAGCGCTCGGCGGTGGTGCGCCCGCCGTCGGTGGTGCGGGCGGCGTCGAACCCGGCGGTGTGGCGCCAGCGCTCGCGCTCGTTCACCAGCCGGGCCTTGGCGTTGACGCTGGCGGTGTCGGTGTTGCCGGTGGTGCGCAGCAGGCCCAGCTCGGCCTCCCCGCTCCAGCGCGGGGCGGCCGGGTCGGCCGCGGCGGCGGCCGCGCACCACGCCGGTGCCAGCAGCAGCGCCGCCGTCAGTCGATGCCCAGGGCGTCCCACAGCTCGTCGATGCGGCGCCGGACGTCCTCGTCCATGACGATGGGCCGGCCCCATTGGCGGTCGGTCTCGCCCGGCCACTTGCTGGTGGCGTCGAACCCCATCTTGGACCCCAGGCCGGCCACCGGCGAGGCGAAGTCCAGGTAGTCGATGGGCGTGTGGTCCACGATCACGGTGTCGCGCGCCGGGTCCATGCGCGTGGTCATGGCCCAGATCACGTCCTTCCAGTCGCGCACGTCGATGTCGTCGTCGGTGACGATGACGAACTTGGTGTACATGAACTGGCGCAGGAAGGACCACACCCCGAACATCACCCGCCTGGCGTGGCCCGGGTACTGTTTTTTCATGCTCACGCAGGCCAGGCGGTAGGAGCAGCCCTCGGGCGGCAGGTAGAAGTCGGTGATCTCCGGGAACTGCTTCTGCAGCAGCGGCACGAACACCTCGTTGAGCGCCACCCCCAGCACCGCCGGCTCGTCGGGCGGGCGCCCGGTGTAGGTGCTGTGGTAGATGGGGTCATCGCGGTGGGTGATGCGCTCGATGGTGAACACCGGGAAGCGCTCCACCTCGTTGTAGTAGCCGGTGTGGTCGCCGAAGGGCCCCTCGTCGGCCTCTTCGCCGGGATGGATCACGCCTTCGAGCACGATCTCGGCACTGGCGGGCACCTGCAGGTCCGAGCCCAGGCACTTCACCACCTCGGTGCGGGCCCCGCGCAACAGGCCGGCGAAGGCGTACTCCGACAGGGTGTCGGGCACCGGCGTCACCGCGCCGAGGATGGTGGCCGGATCCGCGCCCAGGGCCACCGCCACCGGGAACGGTTCGCCGGGCCGGGCCTCGCACCAGTCGCGGTAGTCCAGGGCGCCGCCGCGGTGGGCCAGCCAGCGCATGATCACCTTGTTGCGGCCGATGACCTGCTGGCGGTAGATGCCCAGGTTCTGGCGCGCCTTGTGCGGGCCGCGCGTGACCACCAGGGCCCAGGTGATGAGGGGGCCGGCGTCGCCGGGCCAGCAGGTCTGCACCGGCAGCCGGCCCAGGTCCACGTCGTCGCCCTCGGCGACGTTGGCCTGGCACGGCGCCTTGCGCACCACCGCGGGGTTCATGTTGAGCACCTGCCTGAGCACGGGGAGCTTGCTCCAGGCGTCCTTCATGCCCCTGGGCGGTTCCGGCTCCTTGAGCGCGGCCAGCCAGCGGCCCACCTCGCGCAGGGCGGCCACCGATTCCTCGCCCATGCCCAGGGCCACCCGCTCCGGGGTGCCGAACAGGTTGGCCAGCACCGGGATGTCGTGGCCCCGCGGCCGCTCGAACAACAGGGCCGGGCCGCCGCGGCGCAGGGTGCGGTCGCAGATCTCGGTCATCTCCAGGTACGGGTCCACCTCGACGCCGATGCGCCGCAGCTCGCCGCGCTGCTCGAGCAGGGCCATGAAGTCCCGGAGATCCTTGTATTTCATCGAGCGCTGGTGCTGGTTCGCGGTTTGGAATCAGATGATGCCATGGCGCGGAGGCGAAAGGAAACGCGCGGCCACTCGCCGGATACAGGAATTTCCGCGCCCGGCGCGCCGGCCGCAGGCGGAATGAAAAAGGCCGCGGCGAAGCCGCGGCCCCTGACCCTGCCCCGGGGTACCGGTTACGGCCCGGTGGCGATCAGCGTCCACGTCGCATACGTGGTGCCGCCGGCCGGGTCCATGCTGACGCGCTTGGCCAGACCGACCCCGGGACAGTACCAGCTGATGCGATCGAACACGCCCACCTTGCTGCTGGTGCGCACCTCGTGCAGCCGCAGGCACCCCGTGTAGGTCACCGCATTCCCGTTGACCGTCAGGTTCAGATCCTCCAGCCCGACTGCCGCGAAGGTGTTCACGTAGCCGTCGCCGGTGGTCTGACCCGGCACGCCGTCGATATCGATGGCGCCGGCCGACGACGTGACGAGCCCGCGGCCCATGGTGGCCGTGCGCACCACCATCGGTGGGTTCATGGTCCGTGTCTGGAACACCGTACCCGTCGCGAGGCTGACACGTTCGCGCCGCAGCAGCAGCATCTGCGGGCCGCCGGTGTTGAAGACGAAATTGTCCTTCAGGCAATCCGCGCTGCCGTCATTGCGTGTGCGCGCAAGCGTGACCTCGCCGGCGCCGGGCCCTGCGGTCCAGGCATGCACCTCGGTCACCGCCATGCCGCCACCGCCACCGCAACCGACGCCGGTCACGGCGAAGGTCTTCTGGGTGATGGCGGGGTCACGGCCAAAGTTGCGATAGTCGTAGACCAGCGACGCCGGGATGGCGGCAATCCGGTCGGCCAGCTCCTGGAAATTGGCATTGACCTGGCTGGCGCTTGCCGGATCACCACCCTTGAATATATGGGCAACCGGCGCCCCCGCGGCGACGGCGGCCTGGGCCATCACGAGGCCGCCGATGACGGCCAGCTTTCTGAACAATTTCATCATCGAATCCCCCTCAAGGAAACTGAATGGTTCTGGCTGGTGACGCAATGCCGGCTCAGTCGGCCCAGCGCGTCTCGGGCGCGCCGGAGCCGTCATCCCAGCGCAACTGGTTCCACGTGGTGGTGTTGGCCGGCGGCCCGTTGCCGGGCCCGTCCCCCCCGCCGCCACCACAGCCGGCGATGCCCAGGGCGATGAGCACGGCTGTGGCCATGGTCACGAAAATTCGCAAGGACATGGTGAAGCTCCCTGTGATTCGTTGTCGATACCTGCGCGGTGGCCGCCATCAGAAGACCTCCGCCGCACTCATGGTACGACAGGCCGACCTTGCGGGGGTTAAAACGAAACCGATGATTTCGATGCAACGGCGCGCCCGAACGGACCGGCGTGCACGGCCGGCGGCCGGTAACGGCTGCTCCGGGCTCAGGCTCGGACGAGGTCCTGGTGGAGTCCCACCTTGCCACGGGCACGGCCGGCCTCCCAGTGGGCGTGGGCAGCGGCGGCCTCGCTGAAGCCGAAGGTGTGATCGTCGAGCAACGGACGGAGCTTTCCCTGTTCCACCAGCGCCGCCACCTCGCGCAGGATGCGGCCGTGCCGCTCCAGGCCCACGCCGTGCAGCAGCGGGATGAGCATGAACACCACGTGCAGCGACAGGCCCCGCGCGTGCAGCGGGGAGAGGTCCTGCTCCACCCGCGAGGAGGTGGTCACCACCGTGCCGTTGTACGCGGCGGCGGCAAAGGCCTCGGCCAGGTGCGCGCCGCCCACGGTGTCGAACACCACGTCGAAGCCGCGCCCGTCCGTGAAGCGCGCCGCCATCCCGGCTGCGTCCACGGCCCGGTAGTCCACCACCTCGTCGGCCCCCAGGGCACGCACGGCGTCCGCCTTGCCGTCGTCACCGGCGGTGGCCACCACCCGCGCGCCCTTCCACCTGGCGAGCTGCACGCCCACGCTGCCGACGCCGCCGGAGCCGCCGTACACCAGCACGTCCTGGCCCGGGCCCACGCCGGCCTTGTCGATGAGGGCCTCCCAGGCGGTAATGGTCACCAGGGGCAGCACCGCCGCCTGTTCCAGCGGGAGATTGCCGGGCGCGTGCGCCACCAGGCGGGCGTCGGCCACCATGTACCGGGCCAGGGCCCCCTGCCAGCGCCCCACCCCGCCGGCGCATGCGTACACGGCATCGCCCGGGGCGAACGCCGTCACGCCCTCGCCCACCGCGGCCACGGTGCCGGCCACGTCGCCGTGGAGGATGGCGGGCCGGGGCGGGGCGATGTCGCGCAGCTTCCCCGAGCGGATCTTGGCGTCCACCGGGTTGAGACTGGAGGCGGCCACCTCGATGAGCACCTGGCCCGGCCCGGGCGACGGTTCCGCCACCTCGGCCGGGTGGATCACCTCGGGCGGACCGAACTCGTCGATGACCATCGCGCGCATGGCTTGTCCTGTCCTCCTCGCAAGCGGATAGAAACCACCGGTCGATTATCGCAAAAAAGCCGCCGGGGGCCGGTACCCGGTGCCCCGGACCGGCTGTTTTTCAACGGCCCACTAAATAACTGTTCCAAATGTCACTACACTTCCGGCCCCGGCGCCCGGACCTGACTCGGTGATCCGCGACGCAGAGACGCAGAGGCGCGGAGGGCGCAGAGCGGACCCATGGGGCCATCACGTGGCCGGCCCGGGCCCGGGGGCGGCACCCCGGCGCCACGCGGCGGGATCCCGGCCCGACTGGTCACCCCAGGCCTGGCGGGAGACGATCATCACCGCCTACCCCCGGGGTGGTCTGCTGCAACATCCGGCATGGGCCTCTGCGATCCCTGCGTCTCTGCGATCTCTGCGTTGTCCCGGGGACAGGGAGTAAACCACTGGCGCCTGCCCGGCATCGGCCCCCGGGTGACCGGTTATTCGGAACTTCCTGTTAGTCCTCGAACACCGCGTACACCGGGGCGTGATCCGACGGCCGCTCCCAGCCGCGCGGGGCGGTGTCGATGGCGCACGCCCGGCAGCGCGCGCGCAGGGCGTCGCTCACCAGGATGTGATCGATGCGCAGGCCGCGGTTGCGGCGGAAGGCGGCGGCCCGGTAGTCCCACCAGGAATAGTGGCCGCCCTCCTGCTCGAACAGGCGGAAGGCATCGTGCAGGCCCAGGGCAAGGATTTCGCGGAAGGCGGCACGCTCGGCGGGGCTCACCAGCACCGATCCCGCCCACGCCTCGGGATCGTGCACGTCGCGGTCCTCGGGGGCGACGTTGAAGTCCCCCACCACCGCCAGCAGCGGGTGGGCGGCCAGCTCCTCCGCCAGCCACCGGCGCAGGTGCTCCAGCCACTGGAGCTTGTAGGCGTACTTGTCCGAGCCCACCTCGGACCCGTTGGGCACGTACAGGTTGACCAGGCGCAGGTCGCCGTAGGTCGCCGCCAGCACCCGGCGCTGGTGGTCATCGAACCCGGGCAGGTCCACCACCACGTCCCGCGGCTCGGCACCGGGCCGGCTGAGGATGGCCACGCCGTTGTAGGTCTTCTGCCCGCTGTAGACGGCCTGCCAGCCGGCCGCGGCCAGTTCGGCGGCGGGGAAGTTTTCGTCCTGGATCTTGGTCTCCTGCAACGCCAACAGGTCCGGCGCCTTGTCGGCCAGCCAGTCCAGCACGTGGGGCAGGCGCACCTTGAGGGAATTGACGTTCCAGGTGGCGATCATCATGTGCCCGGCGGGCTCAGAGGCGGAAGCCGCCGTGGCGGCGCCGGTGCTGGTAGTCGAAGAACAGGAAGCCGCCGATGAAGCCCAGGATCAGGAAGGTCGCGGCCAGCCCCCAGTACCAGGGCGGGAACCGCGGGTGGATGGCGGCCAGTTCCTCCGGCGAAGGCACCTTCTCGCCCTGGAGGTTGGCCAGGGCCACCTCGATGCGCGCGCGCAGGTTCTGGTTCTCCTGGCGCAGGGAGACGATCTCGGCCTCCAGCTCCGCCAGGTCCGGCGGCGCCTGCGGCGCGGCCAGTTTCTGCTGCGCCTCGGCCAGGGCGGCCTTGAGCTTTTCGATCTCCCGGCGCGCGGCGGCCAGCTCGGCGCCGTCGGCGGCCGCGGGCGCCTTCGCGCCCGCCCGGGCGGCGGCCAGCTTCTGCTTGAGCTCCTTGATGCTGGTGCGGGCGTTGGCCAGCTCGTCGCGCAGCACCTGCAGCTTGCGCTCGCGCTTGCCCAGCTCTTCGCGGGCGCTGGCGAGCTGGGCCTGCGCCGCCTTGAGCCGGCGCCGGGCCGCCTCCAGCTCGGCCGCCGCCGGCTGGCGCTGGACCAGGAACTGGGCGCTCATCCAGCCCTCGGTGCCGTCGGGCAGCCGGACCTGGACGAAGTCGTCCTCGCGATCGATGACCTCCACCCGGGTACCGCTGGGCACCGACTTCACCAGCGGACTGGTCTCGGACGGGTTCTGGTACACGCCCAGCAGGAGGCGGTCGGTGACGTACAGGCTCTCGGCCCCGGCGCTGCCCGCCAGCAGCAGGCCGGCCAGCAGCACGGCGCGTTGCAGATGCATCATGGCGTCTCCCTTCACTTGCCCTGCCTGTTTCCCCTGTTTCAGGCGGCGATGCCGCTGTGCCGCAGCAGGGGCTCGATGCTGGGCTCGCGCCCGCGGAACTCCACGAACAGGTCCATGGGGTCACGCGAGCCGCCCTGCTCCAGCACCGTGTGCAGAAACCTCTCGCCCGTGGGCCGGTGGAAGATGCCGTTCTCCTCGAACAGGGAGAAGGCATCGGCCGACAGCACCTCGGCCCACTTGTAGCTGTAGTAGCCCGCGGCGTAGCCGCCGGCGAAGATGTGGGTGAAGCTGTGCTGGAAGCGGTTGAAGTCCGGCGGCTGCACCACGGCCACCTCGGCCCGCACCTGGTCCAGGATCTCCTGGATGCGCCCGCCGCGCGCCGGGTCGTACTCCAGGTGGAGGCGGAAGTCGAACAGGGCGAACTCGAGCTGCCGCACCATGTGCATCCCGGCCTGGAAGTTGCGCGCCGCGCGCATCTTTTCGTACAGCTCCGCGGGAACGGGCTCGCCCGTGCGGTAGTGGCCGGAGATCAGATCCAGCGCCTCGCGCTCCCAGCACCAGTTCTCCATGAACTGGCTGGGCAGTTCCACCGCGTCCCAGGGCACGCCGTTGATGCCGGCCACGCCCAGGTGCTCCACCCGGGTCAGCATGTGATGCAGGCCGTGGCCGAACTCGTGGAACAGGGTGATCACCTCGTCGTGGGTGAACAGGGCCGGATCGTCGCCCACCGGCGGCGACAGGTTGCAGGTGAGAAAGGCCACCGGCGTCTGCACGGTGCCGTCGGCGCGGCGCAGGCGCGAGATGCAGTCGTCCATCCAGGCCCCGCCGCGCTTGTTGGGCCGGGCATAGAGGTCCAGGTAGAACTGCCCGCGCAGCTCGCCGCCGCCGTCGCGGATCTCGAAAAAGCGCACGTCGGGATGCCAGGTGTCCACCCCTTCCACCTCGTGGACCGTGACGCCGTACAGGCGGCCCACCACCTCGAACATGCCCGGCACCACCCGGGTCTCCGGGAAGTAGGGCTTGAGGTCCTCCTGGCTGAGGTCGAACTTGTGCCGGCGCAGCTTCTCCGAGTAGTAGCCCACGTCCCACGCCTCCAGCCGGGCCACGCCATGCTCGCGCCGGGCATACTCCACCAGTTCCGCGTACTCGGCCTCGGCCACCGGCTTCGAGCGCCGGGCCAGGTCGTGCAGGAAGCCCAGCACCTGGTCCGGGCTGCGCGCCATCTTGGTGGCCAGGGAGCGTTCGGCATAGTTGGCGAAGCCCAGCAGCCGTGCCAGCTCGTGGCGCAGGGCGAGGATGCGCTCCATCACCTCGCTGTTGTCCCAGCGCCCGGCATGGGGCCCCCGGTCGGAGGCGCGGGTGACGTAGGCCTCGTACATCTCGCGGCGCAGGTCGCGCCGGTCGGCATAGCTCATGACGCCGTAATAAACGGGAAAGTCCAGGGTGAAGACCCAGCCGGCCAGGCCCCGGCGCTCGGCATTCTGGCGCAGCAGGCCGCGGGTGGACTCGGGCAGGCCGGCCAGCCAGGCCTCGTCGGTGACGTGCTTGTGCCAGCCATGGGTGGCATCCAGCACGTTCTCCTCGAACCGGGTGGTCAGGCGCGACAGCTCCTGGCTGATCTCCCGGAACCGGGCCTGCTTGTCCCCGGGCAGGTCCACGCCGGAGAGGTGGAAGTCGCGCAGGGCGTTGTCGATGATCCTGCGCTGGGCCGGCGACAGCCGCGCGTACTCCGCCCCTTCGCGAATGGCCTTGAACGCCGCGTGCAGGCCCGCGTGCTGGCCCATCTCGGTGCCGTAGTCCGACAGCCTGGGCAGGCAGGCGTTGTAGGCCTTGCGCAGCGCCTCGCTGTTGACCACCGAGTTCATGTGGCTCACCGGGGCCCAGGCCCGCTCGATGCGGTCGTCCATCTCCTCCAGTGGCTGCACCAGGTTGTCCCAGGTGTAGGGCCCGCCGCTCGCCGTGAGGCGCTCGACCAGCGCGCGACCCTCGGCCAGCAGCGTGTCCATGGCCGGCTCCACGTGCTGCGGCTTGATGCGGGAGAAGGGCGGCAGGCCGTCGAGTTCCAGCAGGGGGTTGGACATGAGTGCAACGTATCCGTGACGAGGATTGAAGCCGGAAAATCTACCTCATTTTCACCGTGCCGCCTATTGGCCCTCGCCCTCGGTAGACGTGGGAGGGACTTCTTTCAGGACCCCGGTCACATACTTGTGCAGTACGCTCGCAACCAGGGTCTGGTAGGGCACCCCTTCGCGCAGGGCCCGGCGCTGCAGCGCCTCCAGGTCGTGGCGGGACAGCCGGATGTTGATCCGCCGGTCCTTGCGGAAGGTACGCGCAGCGGCCTGGACCAGGGCCCGGCGGCGGGCCTCCGTGAGCACCGAGGCGAGTTCATCGCGGTCAAAGGCCTCCATTGCGACCTGTTCTTCGGAGTCGGGCTTGCGGCTCATGTCTTGTCTCCCAGGTATTTGCGCGTGGCCTTGCGGCTGGGAATGACGGTCTTGAGAAAAATCTCGTCGCCGTTCTCCACATAGGGTACCAGCCAGGCGTAGCCATCGATTTCCACCACCAGCAGGCGCTGGTGCGGATAACGGTCACGGTTGGGATGCGCCAGATCGTCCAGCAGCCGGCCTTGCTCGATACAGAACACCACGTCTTCGAACGACACGCCTCGTTCGGTGATAAGCTGCCGGTTCTTCCCGTCGTCCCAGTTGAAGACCTTGGGCATCGCCTCAGTCTAGCATAATGTGTGCCGTTTGTACTCAGCAGTACTCTTCCACCAGTCATGAATTCTGAGGTGCCACCCTACCAGGGCCTCGATCCGGACACCGTGCTCGCGGCGCTGGAGGCCGCGGGCTGGCCCACCAGCGGCTCGCTGCTGGCGCTCAACAGCTACGAGAACCGGGTGTACCAGGTGGGGCTGGCCGACGGCGGTTTCGTGGTGGCCAAGTTCTACCGCCCGGGGCGCTGGACCGATGCCGCCATCCTCGAGGAGCACGCCTTCGCCCTGGAGCTGGCCGCGGCCGAGATCCCGGTGGTGGCGCCCCTGCCGGGCCCGGACGGGACCACGCTGCTGCACCACGGGGGATTCCGCTTTGCCGTGTATCCGCGCCGGGGCGGGCGGGCCCCCGAGCCCGGCGACCCCGACACCCTGCGCCGGCTGGGGCGGTTCCTGGGCCGGCTCCACGCGGTGGGCGCGGCCGGCCGCTTCGCCCACCGCCCGCGGCTGTCGGTGGAGCGGCTGGGCCGCGAGCCCTGGCGCTTCCTGTGCGGGGGCGGCGTGGTGCCGGCGGAGGTGCGGCACAACTTCTGCGGCGCGGCCGAGGCCCTGCTGGACGGGATCGCCGCGCGCTTCGAGCAGGTGGGCCCGCTGCCGGCCCTGCGCCTGCACGGCGACTTCCATCCCGGCAACGTCCTGTGGACCGACCTGGGCCCGCACGTGGTGGATCTGGACGACTGCATGACCGGCCCCGCGGTACAGGACCTGTGGATGCTGTTGTCGGGGCCGCGCGGCGACATGGAGGCCCAGCTCCGGGTGCTGCTGGAAGGCTACACCGAGTTCGCGGACTTCGATCCCCTCGCCCTGCACCTGGTGGAGGCCCTGCGCGGCCTGCGCATGATCCACTACTGCGCCTGGCTCGCCCGGCGCTGGGACGATCCCGCCTTTCCCCGCCACTTCCCCTGGTTCGGCACCCCACGCTACTGGGAGGAACAGATGATCGGCCTGCGCGAACAGCACGAACGCCTGGCCGAGCCGCCGCTCAGGCCGTAGCCGGCGGTACTACGTAGGATCCTATATAGCCACTATATAGCTGCTATATAGTGACTATATAGGACGCTATATAGTTGCTATATAGCACCCTCTACAGGTGCCGCATGGCGTGCGGCATGTACCTGGCCGTGTCCCGGTGCTGCCCGGGTGCGGCGCCCCTGCACAGATGCCGCCCGGGTCAATCCTTCTTCGAGGCGGTGCTCAGGCCCAGCAGCTTGTAGATGGGGCAGAAGCCCACCAGGCCGGTGACGAGCGGAATGAGGCCGATCCATCCCCACGGCGTCTTGGGTCCAACAAAGACCAGGGCGATGAGGATGACGCCCACGATGACACGGATGACGCGATCGACGGTGTTTTCGTTGACCATGGTCTGCCCTCCCCTGTTACGATTCACCGCATTTGCGGCGGGCTGTCCCCACTATGCGGCCGCGGCGGAACGGGATCAAGGTCCGGGCGCCCCGGACGTACCGGCCGCGGGGGGCCGCCATCAGTCTCCGCCGCGGTCCACCTTCCACACACCGAACGCGGGGTTGTCCGGGTCCGGAATGCAGCGGCCCCTGGGCACCGCCGGTCCCGTGGCCGCCTGCGCCCTCTGCGCCCGGGCCTTGCGCTGGTCCTCGAACACGTGGCGGCTGAACGCGGCCAGATGGTCCAGGAGTTCGCGGCACTCGTCGTCGTCCCCCGGGTAGTCCACCGCCAGCACCCCGAGGATGGCGGCCAGGTACTGCAGGCCCAGGGCACCGTTGTCGCGCACCGCGGGATCGTTTTCCACGATGGCGCGCATGACGCCCTCGACGACTTCGTTGGTGAGGCGGATGGCCTGGCTCATGGATCCCGCTCCGGTTTGAACAGAGGAAACGTATTCTACCAGCCCCGGGTGCGTCGCGGACCCGGGGCCCCGAGTGTAGAATGGCGGGCCTGGGTCGGACCGGGAGGTTTCATGGGCAGACACTACGATCTCATCGCCATCGGCGCCGGCAGCGGCGGGCTGTCGGTGGCGGAGCGGGCCTCGGAGTACGGCGCCCGCTGCGCCATCATCGAGTCGGGCATGGTGGGCGGCACCTGCGTCAACGTGGGTTGCGTGCCCAAGAAGGTGATGTGGAACGCCGCCGATCTGGCCCATGCCCTGCGCGATGCCCGCAGCTATGGCTTCCGGGTGCAC
>JALUTW010000148.1 GCA_027021685.1 Chromatiales bacterium
TGGCGCTGGTGGCCGACGGGGCCGGGGGCTTGCCCGGCGGCCGCCAGGCCTCAGCGCTGGCGGTGGAGGCCCTGGCCCGGGCGGTGGCCGGTGCCGGTGACGAGGAGGCTGCGCTGCGCAACGCCATCCTCAACGGCTTCGAGGCGGCCAACGCCGAGGTCCAGGCCCTGGCCACGGGGGCGGCCACCACCCTGGCGGCGGTGGAGATCGCGGAGGGCCAGGTGCGGCCCTTCCACGTGGGGGACTCCATGGTCCTGGTCTGCGGCCAGCGGGGCCGGATCAAGCTGCAGACCGTCTCCCATTCCCCCACCGGCTACGCGGTGGAGGCCGGCCTGCTCGAGGAGCGCGAGGCCCTGCACCATGCCGAGCGGCACCTGGTGTCCAACATGGTGGGCACGCCCGACATGCGCATCGAGGTGGGGCCGCCGGTCCGGCTGGCACCGCGGGACACCGTGCTGGTGGCCTCCGATGGCCTGTTCGACAATCTGCACCTGGAGGAAATCGTGGCCGTGATCCGCTGCGGCCCGCTGGAGGGAGCCGCACACCGGCTGCTGGAGGCGGCGGTGACCCGCATGGAGCGGCCGGTCCCCGGCCAGCCTTCCAAGCCCGACGACCTCAGCTTCGTGCTCTACCGTCCGGCCTGAGGCGTTACCGCCTGTCAAGCCTTGCCAGTGGCAGGACGAGTTTGTAACGTGGGGCCATGCCGCCTGATTTCGTTCATCTTCACCTTCACTCGGAATACTCCCTGTCCGACAGCGTGGTGAGGATCCGGCCGCTGGTGGAGGCGGTGGCGGCGGCCGGCATGCCGGCGGTGGCGGTGACCGACCAGGGCAACCTGTTCGCCATGGTCAAGTTCTATCGCGCCGCGGTGGCGGCCGGCATCAAGCCCGTCGTGGGCGTCGATCTCCGGGTGCAGGAGGAGGCCGACGGCCGTGCCCCCTCGCGCCTGGTGCTCCTGTGCCAGGACCTCACCGGGTACCGCAATCTCACCGAGCTGGTGTCGCGCACCTACACCGAGGGCCAGGGCCGGGGCGAACCCCTCCTGCAGCGGGAATGGCTGGCCGGGCACACCGACGGCCTCATTGCGCTCTCCGGCGGCCGTGACGGTGACGTGGGGGCGGCGCTGCTGGCGGGCGACGACGGCGAGGCGGAGCGTCTGGCGGAGTTCTGGCGCGGGCTGTTTCCGGACCGCTTCTATCTCCAGGTGGCGCGCACCGGCCGCCCCCGGGAGGAGGACTATCTGCACCGGGCGGTGGATCTGGCCGGGCGCACGGGGCTGCCGGTGGTGGCCACCAACGAGGTCCAGTTCATCCGCCCCGACGAGTTCGAGGCCCACGAGGCCCGGGTCTGCATCCACGAGGGCCGGACCCTCGACGATCCACGCCGGCCACGCCGGTTCAGCGAGCAGCAGTACCTGCGCACGCCGCAGGAGATGGCCGAGCTGTTTGTCGATTTGCCCGAGGCGCTGGAAAACAGCGTGGAGATCGCGCGCCGCTGCAACCTGGAGCTGACCTTCGGCCAGAACCACCTGCCCGATTACCCGGTGCCGGCGGACCAGACCATCGACGAGCACCTGCGCGAGCAGGCCCGCGCCGGGCTGGAACGGCGCCTGCACGTGTTGCTGGATCCGGCGGCGCCGGACTTCGCCGAGCGGCGCCGGCCCTACGACGAGCGCCTGGAGCGCGAACTCGACGTGATCACGGGCATGGGGTTCTCCGGCTACTTCCTCATCGTGGCCGACTTCATCCAGTGGGCCAAGCACAACGGGGTGCCGGTGGGTCCGGGGCGGGGTTCCGGCGCCGGTTCGCTGGTGGCCTACGCGCTCACCATCACCGACCTGGACCCGCTGCGCTACGACCTGTTGTTCGAGCGTTTCCTGAATCCCGAGCGCGTGTCCATGCCCGACTTCGACGTGGACTTCTGCATGGAGGGGCGCGACCGGGTCATCGACTACGTGGCCGAGCGTTACGGTCGCGACAAGGTGGCGCAGATCATCACCTACGGCTCCATGGCGGCCAAGGCGGTGGTACGCGACGTGGGCCGGGTGCTGGGGCACAGCTACGGGTTCGTGGATCGCATCGCCAAGCTCATTCCCTTCGAGCTGGGCATGACCCTGGACCGGGCCCTGGAACAGGAGGAGGCCCTGCGCCAGCTCTACGACGAGGACGAGGACGTGCGCGCCATCATCGACCTGGCCCGCTCGCTGGAGGGCCTGGCGCGCAACGCGGGCAAGCATGCCGGCGGCGTGGTCATCGCGCCGTCGAAGCTCACCGACTTCACCCCGCTCTACTGCGAGCCGGGTTCCGACGGCGTGGTGACCCAGTTCGACAAGGACGACGTGGAGTCCATCGGCCTGGTCAAGTTCGATTTCCTCGGCCTGCGCACGCTGACCATCATCGACTGGGCGGTGGAGACGGTGAACCGCCAGCGCCGCGCCGCCGGCGAGCCGGAGCTCGACATCAGCGCCATCCCGCTGGACGACCCCGAGACCTTCGCCCTGCTCAAGGCCTGCAACACCACCGCGGTGTTCCAGCTGGAGTCGCGCGGCATGAAGGATCTCATCCAGCGCCTGCAGCCCGACACCTTCGAAGACATCGTCGCGCTGGTGGCCCTGTTCCGGCCCGGGCCGCTGCAGTCGGGCATGGTGGACGATTTCATCAACCGCAAGCACGGGCGGCAGAAGGTGGAGTACCCCCACCCGGAGCTGGAGCCCATCCTCAAGCCCACCTACGGCGTGATCCTGTACCAGGAGCAGGTGATGCAGATTGCCCAGGTCCTGGCCGGCTACACCCTGGGTGGCGCCGACCTGCTGCGCCGCGCCATGGGCAAGAAGAAGCCGGAAGAGATGGCCAAGCAGAGGGCCATCTTTCTCGATGGGGCCCGCGCGCACGGGGTGGACGAGAAGACCGCCAGCGGCATCTTCGACCTCATGGAGAAGTTCGCCGGCTACGGCTTCAACAAGTCGCACTCGG
>JALUTW010000149.1 GCA_027021685.1 Chromatiales bacterium
CCGACCAGGCCCCGCAGGCCATCGGCACCTACTCGCAGGCGGTGCGCGCGGGCGACACCGTCTATCTCTCGGGCCAGATCCCGCTGGACCCTTCCACCATGGAGCTGGTGGACGGCGGCATGGAGGCCCAGATCACGCGGGTGTTCGACAACCTGGCGGCGGTGGCCGAGGCCGCCGGCGGCTCGCTGGCCGACGTGGTCAAGCTCAACGTCTTTCTCACCGACCTGGGCGACTTCCCCCTGGTCAACGAGGTCATGGCCCGGTACTTCAGCGAGCCCTACCCGGCGCGGGCCGCCATCGGCGTCGCCGCCCTGCCCAGGGGCGCGCGGGTGGAGATGGACGCCGTCATGATCCTGGGCTGAGCCCGGGGCCGCCGTGCCGGCCGACACCGCCATCGCCGCCGCCCGCCCGCCCACGCCGGTCACGGCGCTCAAGGGCGTGGGCCCGGCGGTGGCGGAACGCCTCGGGCGCCTGGGCATCACCACCGTCGAGGACCTGCTGTTCCATCTCCCCCTGCGCTACGAGGACCGCACCCGCATCACGCCCATGGGGGCGCTGCGGCCGGGACAGGCGGCGGTGGTCCAGGGCGAGGTGCTGCTCACCGACGTGCGCTACGGCCGCCGCCGCATGCTGATCTCGGAAATCGCCGACGGCAGCGGCCGCCTCACCCTGCGTTTCTTCCATTTCAGCAACGCCATGCGCCAGTCCCTGGCCCGCGGCACCGTGGTGCGCTGCTACGGCGAGGTGCGCCGCGGCCGCCACGGCCTGGAACTGGTGCATCCCGAGTACCGGCGCGTGGACGATCCGCAGGCGCCGGTGGCCGAGCACCTCACCGCCGTCTATCCCACCACCGAGGGCCTGCACCAGCTCAGCCTGCGCCAGCTCCTGGACCAGGCCCTGGCCCGGCTGGAACGCGGTGCCCTGGCCCTGGACGAGCTGCTGCCCGAGGCCCTGCTGCACGAGGCCGGCCTGCCGTCGCTGGCCGAGGCCCTGCTGCTGCTGCACCGCCCGCCCCCGGAGGTGTCCCTGGCCAGCCTCGAGGAGGGGGCCCACCCGGCCCAGCGCCGGCTGGCCTTCGAGGAGCTGCTGGCGCACCAGCTCGCGCTGCGCCAGTTGCGCCGCAGGGTGGCGCGGCACCGGGCGGTGCCCCTGGCGCCGCCGGGGGAGCTGGCGGCGCGCCTGCGCGCTGGCCTCGGCTTTGCCCTCACCGGGGCCCAGGAGCGGGTGCTGGCGGAGATCATGGCGGACCTGGCCCGGCCGCATCCCATGCAGCGGCTGGTGCAGGGCGACGTGGGCTGCGGCAAGACGGTGGTGGCGGCGCTGGCCGCGGCGGCGGCGGTGGAGGCCGGCGGCCAGGCCGCGGTGATGGCGCCCACCGAGCTCCTGGCCGAGCAGCACCTGAAGAACTTCCGGGCCTGGTTCGAACCCCTGGGGGTGGAGGTGGCCTGGCTGGCCGGCAGCCTCACGCCGGCCCGGCGCAAGCGGGTCATCGCCGCCCTGGCCGCCGGCGACTGCCCGCTGGTGGTGGGCACCCATGCCCTGTTCCAGGAGGAGGTGGACTTCGCCAACCTGGTGCTGGCCATCGTGGACGAGCAGCACCGCTTCGGCGTGCACCAGCGCCTGGCCCTGCGCGAGAAGGGTGCCGGCGACGGGCGGCTGCCGCACCAGCTCATCATGACCGCCACCCCCATCCCGCGCACCCTGGCCCAGACCGCCTACGCCGATCTCGATCACTCGGTCATCGACGAGCTGCCGCCGGGGCGCCGCCCGGTGGAGACGGTGGTGGTGCCCGCCAGCCGCCGCGACGAGGTGGTGGCGCGCCTGCACCGGGCGGTGCGGTCCGGGCGCCAGGCCTACTGGGTGTGCACCCTCATCGAGGAGTCCGAGGCCCTGCAGGCGCAGGCGGCCGAGGACACCGCCGCCGCCCTGCGCGAGGCGCTGCCCGACGTGCGCGTGGGCCTGGTGCACGGGCGCATGAAGGCGGCGGACAAGGAGCGCGTGATGGCGGCGTTCAAGGCCCACGAGCTGGACCTGCTGGTGGCCACCACCGTCATCGAGGTGGGAGTGGACGTGCCCAACGCCTCGGTGATGATCATCGAGAACCCGGAGCGGCTGGGCCTGTCGCAGCTCCACCAGCTCCGCGGCCGGGTGGGGCGCGGGGCCGAGGCCTCCTCCTGCGTGCTGCTGTACCACGGCCGCCTGGGCGAGACCGCGCGCGCCCGCCTGCAGGCCCTGCGCGAGACCAGCGACGGCTTCGAGATCGCCCGCCGCGACCTGGAGCTGCGCGGCCCCGGCGAGCTGCTGGGCACGCGCCAGGCCGGCCTCATGCGGCTGAAGGTGGCCGATCTGCAGCGCGACCTGCCGCTGCTGCCCCAGGTGCAGCGTGCCGCCGCGGTGATGGCCCGCGAGCACCCGGAGCGCGTGGAGCCGCTCATCCGCCGCTGGCTGGGCGAGGGCCTGCGCTACCGCGAGGCGTGATCCGGATGTCAGATGTCAGATCTCAGATGTCGGATCTGTAGGTGGGGACACCGGGATCCGAAATCCGCGATCCGGGATCTGATACAGTTGCCGCATGCCGGTGCCGTCCCCACTCCGTTTTCTCCCTTGAACGCCTGACGTCCCATGTCCCAGCCATGCCCCCCGGCATCCTAAGCGAGCCCGCCTGGCGCCCCCGCCGCCGCCTGCGCCGTGGCTGCCTGCCGCCGGAGGTGGCGGCCTGGCTGCTGGACTCCGGCTCGCTCACCCACCGCCTGCGCCAGCGCTGTCCCGGCGACTTCCGGGTGGAGGTGGTGCGCCAGGGCCGGGCGGTGCCGGCGTACAACGAGCGCGAGCGGCTGGGTCTGCGCCGCGCCGTCCGGGTGCTGGTGCGCGAGGTGTTTCTCTACTGCGGCGACACCCCGTGGGTGTTCGCGCGCACCGTGATCCCGCCCCGGACCCTGCGCGGCCGGGCCCGCTACCTGGCGCGCCTGG
>JALUTW010000150.1 GCA_027021685.1 Chromatiales bacterium
ACGATCCCAAGTCGTTCGCCGCCATGCGCTATACCGAGGCGAGGCTGTCGCGTTTCGCCGAGCTGCTGTTGTCCGAGCTGGGGCAGGGGACCGCCGACTGGGTGCCCAACTTCGACGGCACCCTGGAGGAGCCGCGGGTGTTGCCGGCGCGCGTGCCCCATGTTCTGCTCAACGGGACCACCGGTATTGCGGTGGGTATGGCCACCGACATTCCGCCGCACAATCTGCGCGAGGTGGCGGCCGCGGCGGTCCACCTGCTGGAGCATCCCAGGGCCGCCACGGCCGAGCTGTGTGAACACATCCAGGGTCCCGACTACCCCACCGAGGCGGAGATCATCACCCCCCGCGAAGAGCTGGTGAAGATGTATGAGACCGGTCACGGCACCGTGCGCATGCGTGCGCGCTGGGAGCGGGAAGGTTCGGACATCATCGTCACTGCACTGCCGCATCAGACCTCACCAGCCCGGGTGCTGGAGCAGATCGCGTCGCAGATGAACGCCAGGAAGCTGCCCATGGTGGTGGATCTGCGCGACGAGTCCGACCACGAGAATCCCACCCGCCTGGTCATCGTGCCCAGGAGCAGCCGGGTGGATGCCGAGGCGCTCATGAATCACCTGTTCGCCACCACCGATCTGGAGCGCACCTACAGGGTCAACATGAACGTCATCGGTCTCGACGGCCGTCCCGGCGTGCGCAATCTGCGCGACCTGCTCGCGGAGTGGCTGCAGTTCCGGACCGAGACCGTGCGCCGGCGGCTCGAGCACCGCCTGCAGAAGGTGAAGGACCGCCTGCACCTGCTCGACGGCCTGCTCGTTGCCTATCTCAATATCGACGAGGTCATCCGGATCATCCGCACCGAGGACGAGCCCAGGCCGGTGCTCATGAAGCGTTTCCGCCTCAGCGAGGTTCAGGCCGACTATATCCTGGACACCCGCCTGCGGCAGCTGGCCCGGCTGGAGGAGATGAAGATCCGGGCCGAGCAGAAGGAGCTGGCAGCCGAACGCGAGTCCCTGGAGAAGACCCTGGGCTCGCGCCAGCGGTTGCGCACCCTGGTCAAGAAAGAACTCAAGGCGGTGGCCGAGGAGTACGGTGACGAGCGCCGGTCGCCGCTGGTGGAACGGGCCGCGGCCCAGGCCCTTGACGAGGCCCAGCTCATTGCGGCCGAGCCGGTCACCATCGTGCTGTCGCAGAAGGGCCTGGTGCGGGCGGCCAAGGGGCACGAGATCGATCCCCGGGCCCTCAACTACAAGCAGGGGGACGGGTTCCGCGACGCCACCCGCTGCCGCTCCAATGAGCAGGTGGTGTTCATCGACTCCACCGGCCGCACGTACACGGTCCCGGCCCATGTCCTGCCCTCGGCCCGCTCCCTGGGCGAGCCGCTCACGGGCTGGCTGAGCCCGCCCGACGGCGCTGTGTTCTGCGGGGTGATGAGCGGGCCGCCGGACCAGCTCTATCTCCTGGCCACGGACAACGGCTATGGCTTCGTGGCGCGGCTGGAGGATCTGGTCACCCGCAACCGCAAGGGCAAGGCCGTGATGCGGGTGGCCCCGGGGGCGACGGTACTGCCGCCGGTACGGGTGCAGGATCCCGAGACCGAGTGGGTGGCGGCGGCGTCCAGTGACGGGCGGCTGCTGATCCACCATCTGGGGGAGCTGCCGGTCCTGCCCAAGGGCAAGGGCGTGAAGATCATGAACATCAACCCCGCCAGGCATGCGGCCGGCGAGGAACGCATGGTGGCCGTGGCCCTGGTGGACGAGGAAAGCAGCCTGGTGGTGCACACCGCCAAGCGCCATACCCGCCTGACCCAGGAGGACATGGCACCGTACGAAGGCGAGCGTGCCCGGCGTGGTCTCAAGCTGCCGCGCGGCTTCCGCGGCGTGGAATGGCTCGAGCGCGCCGAGTGATTCAGCGCCGCCCGGGCCCCGCAGACGGCTCTTTGCGGTTCAGGGGACAGAAGACAGAGGACAGAGGACGGAAGGCAGAGGTCGGAGCAGCCGTGCAGGAGCGGCCCCTGGCCGTGATGAAGGTTCTGCCATACGTGATGTCAACGCAGAGGGCGCGGAGGCGCAGAGCACGCAGAGATTCCTGTTGAATTGAAGGAAGACAGAGGACAGATGAACGCGTAGGGTGTGGCCGCGTAGCGGCCGCACCGCTGGCGGTGACGGTGGCCAGTGTGGCGGCTTCGCCGCCACACCCTACGATGCGTTGCATCTCTGTGCTGGGGTCGCGTGGCCGAAACAGGGGCCACGGGACATGGCTGCACCGGCAACCGTGCCGTGTGAGGGCCATTCTCACCGGTGCGGCCGGCGTTTTCGAGCCGGTGTTCAGGACGCGGGCTTCTGGGTGCTGAGGCGGCGCAGCTTGTCCAGCACCCGCTCGGCGCGCTCGATGTGTTCGCGCAGCGCCTTGTTGTCCGGTTGCAGGGCGAGGACACCCTTCCACTCGGCCAGGGCCTCCTGGATGCGGCCCTGGGAGTAGAGGCTGCGGCCCGTGACCAGGCCTTCCTGCACCCGCCGGTCGATGGCGGCCTGAAGCTGTTCCTGCCGCGAGTGCACGCCGGCGGGCCGCACGTCGCGGGCCATGATCTGATCCATGATGCGCTTGGCGGTGGCTAGGTCCCGGGCCCGAAAGGCGGCGTCGAACCGGTCCAGGAGTGCACGGTTGACCTGGTGGCTGCCCGCCATCTCGCGCCGGTGTTCGGCGGTGCGGTGCTGGCTGAGCTTCTGGTCCAGCACCGCCAGGCGGTGGCGCGTGGTTTCGTCGGGGCGCAGCCCCTGGGCCAATGACAGGCAGTGGTCGGCGAGGTCGATGTTGCGGGCCGCCAGTGCATCGGCGGCGCACTGCGCCAGTTCGGTCGCGGTGCGGGTGGCGTCTTCCTCGAGCGCGCGGTACTCGCGTTCCACCTGCGCGTCGGTGGGCACGACACGCCGGATCTCCGCCATGACCGGCAGGTCACGCACCAGG
>JALUTW010000151.1 GCA_027021685.1 Chromatiales bacterium
CCAGCGCAGCCCCGCGGCCGCCGCTGCAGTGGTGACCAACCTCATCTCAGGAAGTGTCCGCCTGTTCCTATCCCACTGATTTCAAAGGAGCCGCTGCCTGCCTCCGGAACAGGCACGGCCGGCGCCGCGAAGCCCGCCCCGAACCGTATAGCATAGCACCCGACCCCGTGCCATATGCCCTTCCGGCTACGGGTGCCCGTTCGCGGCCCCTCTGCGCCAGTTGGCGGCCGCCGGGGCCTGGGCTTTAGCCCCGCGGCCGTGACCTGGATCAAACAATTCTGCCAAATTCCTCAAGATCGTCCGTGACGAACCGCCAGAAGGGACAGGGATCCCATTTCCGCGGGCAACAATGCATCCACCGGCGACAAGCCCCCTGGAACAGTCCATCGAAAAGCTGGAAGCGAGCCAGGCCCGCCTGCGCGTGCTGCTGACCGCTGCCAGCACGGTCTACTTCCTGGTCCTGCACTGGCAGGGGCGGATCCCGCTGGCCGCGGTCCTGTTCGCGAGTGGCTACACCCTGGCCGCCCTGCTGTGGGCGGCCTGGGTCCGGCTGCGGCCCGGTGCCGCCCCGTGGCGGCGCTGGATCCCGGTGGTGGCCGACGCCGCGGCGCTGTCCCTGGCCAGCTTCATCGGCGGCCCGTGGGGCGTGGTCTTCTATCCCATGTTCCTCCAGGTCATCCTGGGCCACGGCATGCGCTTCGGCATCGCCTATCTCATCGCCGCCACCGTGGCCTGCACGGTGGGATTCGGCACCGTCCTGGTGGTCTCGCCCTACTGGCGCGCCCAGCCCGGTCTCGGCCTGGCCCTGCTCGCGGGCCTGGTCATCCTGCCACTGTACGTGGGGGCGCTGCTGCGCCACCTGCTGCGCACCAACGACCGGCTGCACGCGGCCCTGCTCCAGGCCAGCCACGCGGCGGCCCACGATCCGCTCACCGGCCTGGTCAACCGTGCCCGGTTCTACACCCTGCTCGAAGAGGCCCTGGCGGACCGGCGCCGGGAACGCTTCGCCATCGCCTTCATCGACCTCGACGGCTTCAAGCAGGTCAACGACACCTTCGGCCATCACCGCGGTGACGAGCTGCTCAAGCGTGTGGCCGAGGTGCTGCGCGAACACACCCGCGAGCACGACGTGGTGGCCCGCCTGGGCGGTGACGAGTTCGGTGTCCTCATCCGCGAGGTGGACGACGTGGCCCGGGTGGAACGCATGATGCGGCGGGTGGTGGCCGAGATCGAGGCCGCCGCCGACGCCCTGCTGGGCCGCCACATGGTGTCGGCCTCCATCGGCATCGCCCTGAACGCGGGGACCCGGCGCAGCGCCGAGGAGATGCTGCACGCGGCCGACGCCGCCATGTACCGGGCCAAGGCCACCGCCGCCGCCGGCGTCACCACCGAGGGACCACGGCCGGCGGCCAAGGTGGTCCACCTGAGCCCCGATCCCACCGTCCCTCGTTAGCAAAGTCGGCCCCGCGTCTGATATAATGCGCGGCCTTCATGCCGGCGCCCACGCGCCGGCCCGTGCGTTCCCCTGTCGGCGAGGCACTCCCTTGTTGGAACGACTGAGCAATGCCTGCCCGGTCTGGCTGGTCCGGGCCTTTCCGCCGGTGCGCTGGTGGCATCGCGTCAACCGCGAGACCCTGCGTGCCGACCTGCTGGCCGGCCTCACCGGCGCCATCGTGGTCCTGCCGCAGGGCGTGGCCTTCGCCACCATCGCCGGCATGCCGGTGGAGTACGGCCTCTACGCCGGCATGGTCCCGGCCATCGTCGCCGCCCTGTTCGGTTCCTCCTGGCACCTGGTCTCCGGCCCCACCACCGCCGCTTCCGTGGTACTTTTCTCGTCGCTGAGCGCCCTGGCCGAACCCGGTACCTCGCAGTACGTGAGCCTGGCGCTCACCCTGACGTTCATGGTCGGCCTGGTCCAGATCGCGCTGGGCCTGGCACGCATGGGTGTGCTGGTCAATTTCATTTCCCATTCCGTGGTCATCGGCTTTACCGCCGGCGCCGCGGTGCTCATCGCCAGCAAGCAGCTCAAGCACTTTCTGGGCATCGACATCCCGCGCGGGGGGCACGTGCACGAGATCCTGATCTCGGTCTGGGAGCACCTGGGCGAGATCGACCCGGCAGTGATCACCGTGGGCGCGGCTACCCTGGCCTGCGGCATCCTCATCAAGCGCTACATGCCGCGCCTGCCCTACATGATCGTCGCCATGATCGTGGGCAGCCTGGTGGCCGTGTGGTTCATGAATGTCGAGGGCGTCACTACCATCGCCACCGTCGGGGCCCTGCCCGCCACCCTGCCGCCGCTGTCGGCGCCGCAGTTCGATCTCGACACCATGCGCTCGCTGGCGCCGGCCACGCTGGCCGTCACCCTGTTTGCGCTCACCGAGGCGGTCTCCATCGCCCGCGCCCTGGCCGCCCGCTCGGGCCAGCACCTGGACGGCAACCAGGAGTTCATCGGCCAGGGACTGTCCAACATCGCCGGAAGCTTTTTCTCCGGCTACGTGGCCACCGGCTCCTTCAACCGCAGTGGCCTCAACTACGAGGCCGGTGCCAAGACACCGCTGGCTGCGGTGTTCGCCGGGGTGCTGCTCATGGGTGTGGTCCTGCTGGTGGCCCCGCTGGCCGCCTACCTGCCCAACGCGGCCATGGCCGGTATCCTGTTCCTGGTGGCCTGGGGACTCATCGACTTCCACCACATCCGCCAGATCAGCCGCACCAGCCGGTCCGAAACCATCATCCTGGCCACCACCTTCCTGGCCACGCTGTTCCTGGAGCTGGAGTTCGCCATTTTCCTCGGCGTGATCCTGTCGCTCATGGTGTACCTGGCGCGCACCTCGCGCCCGCGCATCGTCACCCGGGTTCCCAACCCCAAGGATCCCAGGCGCAAGTTCATCACCGACGGCAGTCTGCCCGAGTGCCCGCAACTGAAGATGGTGCGCATCGACGGCTCGCTGTTCTTC
>JALUTW010000152.1 GCA_027021685.1 Chromatiales bacterium
GGACGAGGCGGTGCGCCATCTGGACGAGGGCCGGCCGGGCGAGGCGCTGGTGGTGCTGCGCCAGCTCCAGACCGGCCTGGGCAAGGGCCAGCCGGAGTACAACCACGTCCGCTCGTATTACGGCTACACCCTGGTGTGCCTGGGGGAACAGACCGAGGGCCTGGCCGTGTGCCGAGACGCGGCCGAGTCCGAACTCAACGATCCGGTGGTGTTCTACAACCTGGCCCGCGCGGCCCTGCGCTGTGGCCAGCGGCGCCTGGCCCTGCACGCCATAGGCCTGGGCCGGGTGGCGGGCCCCGACTTCGCCGAGCTGGAGCGGCTGCGCCGGCGCATGGGCGTGCGGCGCCAGCCGGTGCTGGGATTCCTGTCGCGGGACAATCCCCTCAACATCATCCTGGGCCGCATGCGCCACCGGCGGCTGGCCTCTGGCGGCGGGGCTGGCCCTTGATGCCCAGCAGCGGGCGCAGGAAGCGCCCGGTGTGGGAGGCCTCCGCCCGGGCCACCTCCTCGGGGGTGCCGGTGGTGACCACGGTTCCGCCCTTGTCGCCGCCTTCCGGCCCCATGTCGATGATCCAGTCGGCGGTCTTGATCACGTCCAGGTTGTGCTCGATGACCACCACCGTGTTGCCGTGGTCGCGCAGGCGGTGGAGCACGCCCAGCAGCTGCTCGATGTCGTGGAAGTGGAGTCCGGTGGTGGGCTCGTCCAGGATGTAGAGGGTGTTGCCGGTGTCGCGCTTGGACAGCTCGCGCGAGAGCTTGACCCGCTGGGCCTCGCCGCCCGACAGGGTGGTGGCGTTCTGGCCCAGCTTGATGTAGGACAGGCCCACGTCCATGAGGGTCTGCAGCTTGCGCCGGACCACGGGGATGGCATCGAAGAACTCCAGCGCGTCCTCCACCGTCATTTCCAGCACTTCGTGGATGTTCTTGCCCTTGTAGCGGATCTCGAGGGTCTCGCGGTTGTAGCGCTTGCCCTTGCACACATCGCAGGGCACGTAGATGTCGGGCAGGAAGTGCATCTCCACCTTGATCACGCCGTCACCCTGGCACGCCTCGCAGCGGCCGCCCTTGACGTTGAAGGAGAAGCGGCCGGGCGCGTAGCCCCGGGCGCGGGCCTCGGGGGTGGCGGCGAACAGCTCGCGGATGGGTGTGAACAGGCCGGTGTAGGTGGCAGGGTTGGACCGGGGGGTACGGCCGATGGGGCTCTGATCGATGTCCACCACCTTGTCGCAGTGCTCCAGGCCCAGCACCTCCTCCACCGGCGCCGGCTCGGTGGAGGCGCCGTTGAGCTTCCACGCCGCGTAGCGGTACAGGGTGTCGTTGATGAGGGTGGACTTGCCGGAGCCGGACACGCCGGTGACGCAGGTCATGAGCCCCACCGGGATCTCCACCGTCACGTGCTTGAGGTTGTTGCCGCTGGCCCCGCGCAGGACGATGGCCCGGGCGGGGTCCCGCGGCACCCGCACCGCCGGCACCGCGATGGACTTGCGCCCGGCCAGGTACTGGCCGGTGAGCGAGGCGGGGTTGGCCATGACCTCCTCGGGCGTGCCCTGGGCCACCACCCGCCCGCCGTGGACCCCGGCGCCGGGGCCCATGTCCACCACATGGTCGGCGCTGCGGATGGCCTCCTCGTCGTGTTCCACCACGATGACGGTGTTGCCCAGGTCGCGCAGGTAAGTCAGCGTGTTGAGCAGGCGCTGGTTGTCACGCTGGTGCAGGCCGATGGACGGCTCGTCGAGGATGTACATGACGCCCACCAGTCCGGCCCCGATCTGGCTCGCCAGGCGGATGCGCTGCGCCTCGCCGCCGGAAAGGGTGTCGGCGCTGCGATCTAGGGTCAGGTAGTCCAGGCCCACGTTGACCAGGAAGTCCAGGCGCTGGGAGATCTCCTTGACGATCCTGGCCGCGATCTCACCGCGGCGGCCGGGCAGTTCGAGCCGGGCGAAGAACTCGCGCGCGTGGTCCACCGCCATGGCGGTGATATCGGGCAGCGAGCGGTCCTCGATGTAGACATGGCGGGCGGCGGTGTTGAGCCGGGCACCGTGACATTCCGGGCATGGCTGGTGGCTCAGGTACCGGGCCAGTTCCTCGCGCACCACGTTGGATTCGGTCTCGCGGAAGCGCCGCTGCATGTTGGGGATGATGCCCTCGAAGGGCATGACCCTGGTGCTGTGGCGGCCGCGTTCGCTGTAATACGTGAACTCGATCTCCTCGTCGCCGCTGCCGTAGAGAATGACGTTGCGGATATCCTCGGGTAGTTCACCGAAAGGGGTGTCGATGTCGAACCCGTAGTGCCGGGCCAGGGAGGCCAGCATCTGGAAATAATAGGCATTGCGCCGGTCCCAGCCGCGAATGGCGCCGGCGGCCAGGGACAGCTCCGGGTGCGCCGCGACCCGCTCGGGATCGAAGAACTGCTGCACCCCGAGCCCGTCACAGGCCGGGCAGGCCCCGGCCGGGTTGTTGAAGGAGAACAGCCGCGGCTCCAGCTCGGGCAGGGCGTAGCCGCACACCGGGCAGGCGTAGCGGGCGGAGAACACGAGGTCCGGCCGGTCTCCGTCCATGAACGCCACCACCGCCAGGCCGTCGGACAGGTGCAATGCCGTCTCCAGCGAGTCGGCCAGCCGGGTCTGGATGTCGGGCCTGACCTTGAGGCGGTCCACCACGGCCTCGATGGTGTGCTTGCGCCGCAGGTCCAGCCGGGGCGGGTCATCCAGCTCCACCACCTCGCCGTCGATGCGGGCGCGCACGAAGCCCTCGGCCCGCAGGCGCTCCAGCACCTGCTCGTGCTCGCCCTTGCGGCCGCTCACCACCGGGGCCAGCAGCATGAGCCGGGTCCCCTCGGGCAGGGCCAGGATCCGGTCCACCATCTGGCTCACCGTGCTGGCGTCCAGGACCTCGCCGTGCCGGGGACAGCGCGGCTCGCCAGCGCGGGCGAACAGCAGCCGCAGGTAG
>JALUTW010000153.1 GCA_027021685.1 Chromatiales bacterium
CCTTGAGCGCGGCCTCCACCTTGTCCGGGTCCACCGGGGCGCCCCACTCGTCCTCCACCACCACCGCGTTGCCGCCGCAGCGGTGGACGTTTTCCTTCATGCGCCCGCCGAAGACACCGTTGATGCAGACGATGACGGTGTCCCCCGGCTCCACCAGGTTGGCGAAACAGGTCTCCATGCCGGCCGAGCCCGGGGCCGAGACCGGGAAGGTGAGGGCATTGCCGGTCTGGAAGGCATAGCGCAGCAGGTCCTTGAGTTCGTCCATCATGGCCACGAAGACGGGGTCCAGGTGGCCGATGGTGGGCCGGGCCATGGCCGCCAGCACCCGCTCGCTGACGTCCGACGGGCCGGGGCCCATGAGGGTGCGCCTGGGAGGAACGAAGGATCCGCTGCTCATGACAATACCTGCTCCGGTGTGGTTGTGATCTCGGGCCGCAGCCGGCCAAAAAACGGCCGCCAGTATAGCCCATGGCGCCGCGCGGTCGACCACACGGGTTCTGGGGGATCTCACTCCGGAGACGTTTTCGCGGTAAACTTGCGCCCCGTTTGGTTAGGAACCTGTCTCAAAATGCCCCACGGCCGCGCGCCTTGCCGGCGCGGCCGTGGACTCACGACACGACACGCGCGGAATTTTGAGACAGGTTCTAGAGCACGGGAGACGACTTGTGAGCGACACGCCCCTGGCCCTCGTCCTGCCACCGGAGGCACTGGATGCCGCACGCGCCCGCGACGGCGTGGTGCTGGTGGACGCGGGCAGCCCGGAGAGTTACGTCAAGCAGCACCTGCCGGGAGCGGTGTTCCTGGAGTATGCCTGGATCGTGGATCGGGATCCCCCGCGCATGGGCCTCCTGCCACCCCCCGAGCAGCTGGCCCGGGTGCTGGGCGCCCTGGGGATCACGCCCGAAACCCACGTCATCGCCTATGATGACGAGGGCGGCGGGCGGGCCGCGCGGCTGCTGTGGACCCTGGACGTCATCGGCCACCGCCGCTTCTCCCTGCTGGACGGGGGCCTGCAGGCCTGGGCCGGCGAAGGCCGGCCGCTGGAGACCGCCATCCATGTGCCCCGTCCGGCCCACTACCCGGTGCCCGCGGTCTCCGGCCAGGGAATGGCCACGCGCGAGGAGATCCTGGCCCGCCTGGGCGATCCCGGCCAGGTCCTGCTGGATGCGCGCTCGGAGGCCGAGTACACCGGGCGCAAGGTGCTGGCCCAGCGCGGCGGCCACATCCCGGGAGCGGTGCACTACGAGTGGACCCGGGCCATGGATCGCCAGCGCCACCTGCGCCTGCGGCCCGCGGAGGCCCTGCGCGACGAGCTGGCCGCCCTGGGCGTCACCCCGGACAGGGAGGTGGTGACCTACTGCCAGACCCACCACCGTTCCGCGCTCAGCTACATCGTGCTCAAGTGGCTGGGTTTTCCTCGGGTGAAGGGTTATGCCGGGTCGTGGTCCGACTGGGGCAACGCCGCCGACACGCCGGTGGAAACGGGAGCCTGAACACGCGGGCCTGCCGCCGCCCCGGGGCGCCGCGGGGGGAGACGGACTCCGGGCGCCGGCAGCGTGAACCGTTCCCGGCGTGTCGCCTCACCCCTGCTCCAGCGGCCGGACGACACCGGTGACGATGCCGAGGATCTCCACCTCCTCGTTGCGCAGGCGGATGGGGGGCATGCGGGGATTGGCCGGCTGCAGGCGGATGCCGTCGCGCTCCACGTAGAACTTCTTCAGCGTCACCCGTTCACCGTTGATGAGCGCCACCACCGACTGGCCGTTCTCGGCGGTCTCGCGCTTCTCCACCACGATGATGTCGCCGTCCTGGATGTTGTCGTCCACCATGGAGTGACCGCGCACGCGCAGGGCATAGGTGTTGCGCCGCACCATGTTGGCCGGCACCCGCACCCGCTCGTCGTCGGCGCACAGGTCCACCGGCAGGCCGGCCTGCACCCGGCCCAGCAGGGGCACCTCCACCAGCGCCTCCGCCACCGCCTCGCAGGCCGAAAGGGGAGCCGCCCATACGGGGCGGTTTTTCTTAGGAATCATATAACTGACAGACATATTTGAAGTTATTGATGAGATATCTGCGCCAACCATAATATAATCCGGGCCAGCTCACAACGGCCCATGCACCGGCCGGGGCGATCTGGGATAATCCGCCGCCATGAATGCCTCCCCACGTGGCCCGCGGGGCCTGCTCATCATCGTCCTGTCCACCGTCCTGGGCCTGGCCGCCGGGGCTGCCTGGCAGTGGCTGCGACAGCCCCCGCCACCGCCGGCGGACCTGGCCGCCACCATGTTCCCGCAGCCGCGCCCGCTGCCCGAGGGCTTCCGCCTCACGGACCAGGACGGCCGGCCGCTGGACGCGGCGCGCCTGCGCGGCAAGTGGACCTTCGTCTTCTTCGGTTTCACCCACTGCCCGGACGTCTGCCCCACCACCCTCACCGTGATGGCACGGCTGAAGAAGATGCTGGCCGCCGGCCCCGACCCGGCCCCGGTGCAGATGCTGTTCGTCTCCGTGGACCCGAAGCGGGACACGCCCGAGGTCCTCAAGCGCTACGTGACGTTCTTCGACCCGGAGTTCCTGGGCGCCACCGCCCCCATGGAACGGCTGGTGCCCATGACCCGGAGCCTTGGCATCCTGTTCGCCTACAACAACCAGGGCCGCGACGACGGCGGCTACACCGTGGACCACAGCGCCCAGATCCTGCTGTTCTCTCCCGAGGCACAGTGGGTGGCGGTGTTCGGGACACCCCACGTCGCCGCGCGCATGGCCCGCACGTTCCGGCAGATACGGAGCTACTATGAATAGAACCGCCCGGACGCTGCGTGTGCTCCTGCCCGTGCTGGCGCTGCTGACCGGCGCCGCCGCCGCCGAAGGGCCGGTGGCCGTGGAGGAGGCCTGGATCCCCCAGTCCCCGCCCGGGATGGAGATGATGGCGGGCTACGCCACCTTCCACAATCGCGGCACCGGGCCCGTGACCATCACCGGGGCTGCCAGCCCGGCCTTCGGCCGGGTGGAACTCCACCGCACGGTGCACGAGGGCGGCATGGCCCGCATGAAGCGCGTGCCCCACCTGCGGATCGAGGCGGGCGGCCGGGTGCGCCTGGAACCGGGTGGCCTGCACCTGATGCTCATGGCCCCCCGGCGCCGGCTGGCCCCGGGCGACGAGGTGGAGATCACCTTCACCACCGCCGGCGGACGGGGGGTGCAGGCCCGGTTCACGGTGCGCCCGCGAAACGGCGCCCACCACCACTGAGCGGGGCCTCTCCGGTGGACCGGCCCGGCCTGCGCGATTACCTGTTCGCACTGCCCCAGTACCTGCTCCCCCACCACCTGCTGTCGGGGCTGGTGTGGGCATTCACGCGCCTGCGCCTGGGCCCCGTCACCCGGCTCATGATCCGCTGGTTCGTGCACCGCTACGGGGTGAACCTGGCCGAGGCCCGGGATCCGGATCCGGGTGGCTACCCCACCTTCAACGCCTTCTTCACCCGCGCCCTGAAACCCGGCGCGCGGCCCCTGGCCACCGGCCCGGGCGAGGCCGCCTGTCCGGTGGACGGCACCGTGTCCCGGGCCGGCCCGCTGGAGGGCGGCCGCATCCTCCAGGCCAAGGGCATGCACTTCTCGGCCACCGAGCTGCTGGGCGGCGATGCGGAGCTGGCAGCCCCGTTCGAGAACGGTGCCTTCGCCACCCTCTACCTGTCGCCGCGGGACTACCATCGCATCCACATGCCCCTGGGCGGGCGCCTGCGGGAGATGGTGCATGTGCCGGGACGGCTGTTCTCGGTCAATGCCGCCACCACCCGCTGCGTGCCGCGGCTGTTCGCCCGCAACGAGCGCGTGGCGTGCCTGTTCGACACCGAGGCCGGGCCCATGGCCCTGGTGCTGGTGGGGGCGTTGTTCGTGGGGTCCATCGAAACGGTCTGGCACGGCGAGGTGACGCCCCCCACCCGCCTGCGGGTGCGGCGCTGGGACTACACCGGCGCCGCGCAGCCGGTGCTGCTGGAAAAGGGCCAGGAGATGGGCCGGTTCAACATGGGCTCCACGGTGATCGTGATGTTCGGCGCCGGCCGCGCCCGCATGCTGCCCGCCATCGCCCCCGGGACCCCGGTGCGCATGGGGCAGCCCCTGGCGCGCCTCGCAGCGCATTGAGTGCGGACCGGGCCTTCAGGCCCGCTCCACGGGGAAGGCGAGCACCTCGTCGATGGACGCGGCCCCCGCCGCCAGCATCACCAGCCGGTCGAATCCCAGCGCCACTCCCGCACACTCCGGCAGGCCGGCCGCCATGGCCGCCAGCAGGTGCTCGTCGGGCGGCAGCGCCGGCCGTCCCAGGCGGCGGCGGGCGGCGTTGTCGGCGGCGAACCGCTCCCGCAGCGCGTCCGCGTCGGTGAGCTCCTGGTAGCCGTTGGCCAGCTCCACCCCGTTCAGGTACAGCTCGAAGCGCTCGGCCACCGGCGGCTTCCCGGGCCGGACCCGGGCCAGGGCCGCCTGCGAGGCCGGGTAGTCGTACAGCCCCACCACACAGCCGCGGGGCAGGGCCGGCTCCACCACATGGGTCATCAGCAGGTCGCGCCAGCCGTCGGCGTCGTCCGGCGCCAGCCCGGGCGTGCCGATGCCGTGTCGCACGGCGGCGCGGGCCAGCGCCTGCGCCCCGGCGGCCAGGGGATCGATGCCCGCATGGGCCGCGAAGGCCTCGGCATAGGAGAGCGCCCGGAACGGCCCCAGCTCCAGCACGTCGCCCAGCACGGTCTCCACCAGCGCCACGGCCTCTTCCATGAGCGCCCGGTAGCCCATGCCCACCCGGTACCACTCCACCAGCGTGAACTCGGGATTGTGCCACCGGCCCCGCTCGCCGGCCCGGAAGGCATGGCACACCTGGAAGATGTCGCCGCTGCCCGCCGCCAGCAGGCGCTTCATGGCGTACTCCGGGGAGGTCTGCAGGAACAGGCGGCGCCCGCCGGCGTCGACGGTCTCGAAGCTGTCCAGGTGGGGGGCGGTGGCCGGGGCCGCGCCCAGCAGCGGGGTCTCCACCTCGAGCACGCCGCGGGCGGCGAAGAACCCGCGCACCCGCGCCAGCAGGCGGGCGCGCAGGCGCAGGCGGTCGGGGATGGCGGTGGGGCGCCAGTGGTCGCCGGGCACGGGCGTCATGCCGGCGGCGGCGGGGTCATTCCTTGACCCGGCTGATGTACTCGCCGGAACGGGTGTCCACCTTGATGAGATCGCCCTCGTCGATGAACAGCGGCACGCGCACCACCGCGCCGGTCTCCACCGTCGCCGGCTTGGTGGCACCCGAGGCCGTGTCGCCGCGCACGCCGGGCTCGGTCTCGGTGACCTTGAGCACCACGTGGTTGGGCGGCACCACGCTGATGGGCGCCCCGTTCCACAGGGTCACGGTACACAGGTCCTGCTCCTTGAGCCACTTGGCGGCCTCGCCCACGGCGGCGGCATCGGCCGCCACCTGCTCGAAGGTCTCCGGGTGCATGAAATGCCAGTGCTCGCCGTCGGTGTAGAGATACTGCATCTCGGTGTCGATGACGTCCGCGG
The DNA here is from genome assembly GCA_027021685.1 of Chromatiales bacterium. Lineage (GTDB taxonomy): Bacteria > Pseudomonadota > Gammaproteobacteria > CAMYNG01 > CAMYNG01 > JALUTW01. Next base: position 5,533 of record JALUTW010000153.1, read on the forward strand.
CCTCGATGGACTCGCCGGACTTGAAGGTGCGCTCCATGACGCGGCCGGTCTTGAGGTTGCGGAACTTGACCCGGTTGAAGGCCTGGCCCTTGCCCGGCTTGACGAACTCGTTTTCAATGATGACGCAGGGATCGCCGTCCAGCATCACCTTCAGGCCGCTGCGAAACTCGTTGGTGCTGTATGTCGCCATGGATTTGGGTTCCCGTTCCAACCGTCCATCGAGGTCAAAAAGAGCCGCCTATGATACCGCGAACCCGCCGTGCCGGGGAGCCGGCGCCCTGGCAGCAGGCGCTGGCCGGGGCCGTGCGCGACCCCGCCGAGCTGCTGGCCCTGCTCCGCCTGCCCCGCGCCCTGCTGCCCGCGGCCCGCGCCGCGGCCCGCCGGTTTCCGCTGAGGGTGCCGCGGGGCTTCGTCGCCCGCATGCGCCCGGGCGACCCGGACGATCCCCTGCTGCGGCAGGTGCTGCCGCTGGAGGCCGAGCTGGCCCCGCAGCCGCCGGGCTACGGCCCCGACCCCGTGGGTGACGACGCCGCCTCCTGCACCCCCGGGCTGCTGCGCAAGTACCGGGACCGGGCCCTGCTCGTCACCACCGGCGCCTGTGCCGTCCACTGCCGCTACTGTTTCCGCCGCCACTATCCCTATGCCGAGGCCAGTGCGGGGCCGTCCCGCTGGCGGGCCATCGTGGAGCACCTGGCCGGGGACGGCGGCACCGAGGAGGTGATCCTCAGCGGCGGCGACCCCCTGACCCTGCCCACGCCACGCCTGGCCGCCCTCACCCGCACCCTGTGCGGGGTGCCGGGGCTGGCCCGGCTGCGCATCCACACCCGCCTGCCGGTGGTGCTGCCGGAGCGCGTGGACGGCGAGCTGCTGGCGTGGCTGGCCCGACTGCCCTGGCAGGTGGTGGTGGTCGTCCACGCCAACCACGCCAACGAGCTGGACGATGACGTGGCCGCGGCCCTGGCGGCCCTGGCCGGGACCGGGGCCGTGCTGCTCAACCAGAGCGTGCTGCTGGCCGGGGTCAACGACGATACGGACGTGCTGGCGGCGCTGTCCCGCCGGCTGCTGGCCTGCGGCGTGCTGCCCTACTACCTCCACCAGCTGGACCGCGTGGCCGGGGCGGCCCACTTCGCCGTGGACGACGCCCGGGCCCGGGACCTCCACGCCCGCCTGCGCGAGCGCCTGCCCGGTTACCTGGTGCCGCGGCTGGTGCGCGAGGTGGCCGGGGCGCCGGCCAAGATGCCGCTGTGATCACCCCGCCCGCGGCCGGGCCGGAGGCCGCTGAACCGGGTTCTGCAACCGTTGGTCGGAACCTGTCTCAAAATTTCCCACGGCCGCGCGCCTGGCCGGCGCGGCCGTGGACTCACCACGCGACGCGCACGGAATTCCGGGACAGGTTCTAGGCCCTATGGGTGATGCATGTTCTGTGGTTCCTGTCAAGTAATCCTGTCATAATCCCGCACGGGGGAATCAAGCAACAACGGCCGGTCCGGCCCCCGGCTCCGGTTCCGGCCCGCACGACATAACGGAGAGTGCCCGTGGGCAAGCCCATCGGCCTGGACCTTCCCCGGCGGCGCAAGCCGGGCCGCGGGGACTTCGACATCCGCCCGCGCCGGGCGGAGGCATGGGTGGCGCAACTGCCGCGGGCCAACCTGGGCGAGACCGCCCGCCGCCTGTACACCGCCCTCACCGAGACCAACCGCCTGGACCTGCCCTTCCAGGACCGGGCCCGCTTCCTCGACACCCTGCTGGCACCCGCGGGCGAGGTGGCCCAGGGCCTGCGGCGCCATTTCGTGGGTGTCTGTTCGCCGCTGCCGGAGAAAAACCGCAAGGTAGCCGCGGTGGCCCGCCACCTCCACGTGGAGCTGGCCACCGGCTACGGCATCGCCGCCGAGGACCTGCTGCGGCGCAGCCTGCTCCTGGTGGACGGGCGCCTGCTGACCCAGCTCCTGTACCGGGCCACGGCCTTGTGGGGCCGGGTCCTGCTCACCGACTACGAGACCTACAGCCCGCACACCCAGGGCGCGTGGGCCGCCGTTCACCGCCTGTTCGCGTTCGCGGAATCACGCCGGCTCCACCGGACCGTGGTCGCCGACCCGCTGGTCCCTGGCCGGCGCGCCACCCTGGCCGACGAGTACAAGCGCATCCTGCTTCTGGCCCTGGCCTCGCCCTACTGCCTGCGCCACGGAGAAGCGGGCCAGGTCCACCGGGCGCTGGAGCGCTGGGCCGCGCGGGCGGTGCTGCGCCCGGTGCGCAACCCGGCCCAGCTGGACAGCCCGTTCGGAGTGGATCTGGACAGTGACGGCCCGCCCCGCAACCTGGCACTGGCGGGGGGTGACTGCGACCCGTCCCGCTGCCGCCTGCTGGACACGCGCGGTGTGCTGGAGCTGGTGCGGGACGAGATCATGGAGGCCGACGACGTGGTGGCCACGACGCTCGGGGGCCTGTCCCTGGAGCAGGCCGACCTGCCCCACCCGCTGCTGCGCCGTCTCATGGCCATGTGGTCGGCGCAACCCCGGCGGCACTTCTCCCGCAGTCACCGCCGGGAGCAGGTGGAAGTGGCCCTGGGCCTGAGCAGCGCCCACCATCTCATCGCCGGGGCCGGGCGCGACCAGCCCGGTGGCCGCCCCCGGCCCGACCGTTATTTCAAGCCGGCCCGGTTCGAGGGCGGAACGGCGACGAGCGGTGCAAGCGGCGTCGACGACGTGTGGGACCGCGTCTATCCGGCGCCCGAGAGCCTGGAACCGTCACCGGCGCCGGAACCGGAGGCGGCCGCCGACGCCGGAACAGAGCCCGCCGTCCGTGCCGAGCTGTGGCAGGTGGTGGACGAGGGAGCCGGCGGATACTGCCTCGAGTCCACGGGCGCCGCCGGCCCGGTCCAGGTGGGCGAGCTGGCGGGGATCCGCCGGGCCCACGGCCACAGCTGGAAATGGGGTGTGGGCGTGGTGCGCTGGCTCAAGTTCTCGCAGGGGGGCACGTTGCGCATGGGCGTGGAAATGCTCACACCCGATGCGGCAGCGGCCGGGGTGCGGGTGACCGCGGCCCCGGCCGGCGAGGCACCTTACCAGCGCACCCTGATGCTGCCGGGCATCGAGGCCATCAATCGCCCGGCGACCCTGGTGATGCCCCCGGTCCCCTTCCGCGAGGGCAGCCGGGTCACCCTGCGCGTGCTGGGCCGCGAGATGCAGGTACGCCTCACCCGGCAACTGGAGAACACCGGCCTGTTCGCCCAGTTCCAGTTCGATCTGGTGACACCGCAGGCGGCCGGGAATTCCGGCCCCCCCGCCGACAGCGAGCCCGACGACGGGAGCCTCGACGGCGTCTGGTCGTCCATATAACCGCCCGCGTCTCAACTCCTGCCACAAACTGCCGACAATTCAAAATACTAGCCATCCATGCTATGGTTGGTCGCGGCCGCAGGCAGGCTCGCCCCCATCCTGCCCCCGGCGCCCGACTGCTGGAGACTGGGCCCGTTGGTGGATAACGAAAATCTCGTCAGACTGATCACGGCCTTCGATGCCTCGGAAGAGGCGGAGTCCCTTCTCAACGTGCTGCGCAACGCCGGTCTGGTGGTGCGTGACACCCGGGTGGAGGACGAGGAGGATCTGGCCGCGGCCCTGGCCGAGAACCCGGTGGACATGATCCTGACCCGGGAATCCCTGCCGTATCTCGATGCCCGCAAGGTCCTGGAGCTGGTGGCACGCGAGGAGCGCGACCTGCCCGTCATCGTCATCCATGATGCCAAGGATGGCCAGCAGGCCCTGGAACTGCTGCAGGCAGGGGCGCGCGACACCGTCCCCCTGTCGCAGCCGGAACGCCTGCGCCACGTCGTCCAGCGCGAACTCCAGGACCTGCACCAGCGCCGGGCCCTGCGCCGTTGCGAGGTGATGCTGCACGAAACCGAGAAGCGGGCACGCGATCTCATCGACAGCTCCCGGGACGCCATCGCCTATGTCCACGAGGGCATGCACATCTACGCCAACAAGGCCTACCTGGACATGTTCGGCTACGACGAAATGGAGGACCTGGAAGGCACGCCCATCATGGACATGGTGGCACCCGAGGACAGCCGCAAGCTCAAGGACTTCCTGCGCAGCTATTCCAAGGGCCAGGCGGAAGACCGCCACCTGGAGATCACCGGCCGCAATGCCGAGGGTGAGACCTTCCGCGTCACCATGGAATTCTCTCCCGCTTCCATGGACGGCGAGGCCTGCACCCAGATCATCATCCGGGACCAGGCCGCGAGCAAGGAGCTGGAGAAAAAGCTCAACATCCTCAGCCAGCAGGACCTGCTGACCGGGCTGTACAACCGCAAGTACCTCATGGAGCAGATGGACCAGCTCATCGCCCGGGCCCTGGACGGCGACGTGCGCGGTGCCCTGTTCCTCATCCGGCTCGACGCCTACGAATCCATTCGCGAGGAACACGGCATCGCCGGTTCCGACCTCATGCTCACCGACATCGCCAACCTGCTCAAGTCGAAGGTCGGCCACCTGGGCATCCTGGCCCACTTCGAGGGCCCCGAGTACGCGCTGCTCATGCGCAATGCCGATCGCGAGCAGGCCGAGAAGCTCGCCGCCGGCATGTGCAAGGTCATCAACGAACATTTCTGCGACATCGGCGGCAAGACCGCCAACACCAGCGCCAGCATCGGCATCAGCCTGATCAACGAAACGACCAAGCGTGCCAGCGACACCATCACCCACGCCGAGCGCGGGGCCCAGAACGCCCATCGCGAGGGAGGCAATACCTACGCCTTCTACAACCCGGCGGTGGAGGACCTGGAGGAAAGCGAGCAGCTCGCGGTACGCGCCGCCCAGATCAAGGCCGCCCTCAAGAACAACCGCTTCCGCCTGCTGTTCCAGCCCGTGGTGAGCCTGCACGGGGAGCCCGGCGAGCACTACGAGGTGCTGGTGCGCATGCTCGACGAGGAAGACAAGGAGGTCCCACCCGAGGAATTCCTGCCCGCGGCGGAGAAATCCGGTCTCATGACCTACATCGACCGCTGGGTCCTGGCCAATGCCATGCAATTGCTGGCCAAGCGCTACGAAAAGGGACTGCGCTCGCGGTTCTTCGTCAAGCTCTCGGGGGCCTCACTCTGTGACCAGGAGTTCCTGCCCTGGCTCTCGGAACGGCTCAAGGCCCTGCGCCTGGACGCCGACACCCTGATCCTGGAGATCAGCGAGGACACCGCGCTCAATTACATGAAACAGGCCAAGGCGACCCTGGCCGGCCTGGCCCAGCTCCGCTGCCGCTCGGCGCTGGAGAACTTCGGCCTGGAACAGAACACCTTCCAGTCGCTCAAGCATCTTGACGTCAACTACGTCAAGATCCACGGCGACCTGGTGGCCAACCTGGCGACCAACGTGGAACACCAGGAGAAGGTCAAGGCCATCGCCGACCATGTCTCGGGGCTGGGCAAGCAGACCATCGCCGCCTTCGTCGAGGACGCCAACAGCCTGGCCGTGCTGTGGCAATGCAGCGTGGACTTCATCCAGGGCTACTTCCTGCAGGAGCCCGAGGCCGAGATGCACTACGACTTCGAGGGCAGCCTCTGACCGGAACCTGTTCCGGAGCCACGCGGCACGCGCGGGACCCCGGCCAGGTCTCCAGGCCCGGCGACGCCGTTCCGCAGATACGCTGAAAGCCGGGTGTGCTGTCCCGGCGGGCCCCGGGACCTGTCTCAGAATTCCGCGCGCGTCGCGTTGTGAGTCCACACGGCCGCGCCGGCCAGGCGCGCCGCGCAGCACAGTACTCGTTGTACGGGCCAGTGGCGCAACGCCGCCGGCGTGGCCGTGGCTCACAACCCCCGGGGCGCCGGCGATTTTCACCCCCATCGCCCTCCGTGGCCTAAATTGTCGGCATTGCCTTCCCGTGCAGCCATGCCCGTCGGCTCCCACCGAAAATCGCCAGGCGCGCGGCCGTGGGGAATTCTGAGACAGGTTCTATTCCCTTCCGGAACCGGGCAGCTCGCCCAGGACGTGAGAAACCAGGCCGTCGGCCAGCTTGGGCTCGAACCAGGTGCTCTTGGGCGGCATCACTTCGCCCGCGTCGGCCACCGCCATAAGCTGCTCCAGCGAGGTGGGATACAGCGAGAACGCCACCTTCATCTCGCCCGAATCCACCCGCCGCACCAGCTCCTCCAGCCCGCGGATGCCGCCCACGAAGTCGATGCGCTGATCCCGCCGTGGATCCGTGATGCCCAGAACCGGGCCGATGAGATTGTTCTGCAACAGGCTGACATCCAGGCGTCCGACGGGGTCGTCGGACGGTGCCCGCTCGGGGCGGATGCGCAGCCGGTACCAGTGACCGTCCAGGTACATGCCGAACTCACCGGGGCGTGCGGGACGCACCGGTACCTCGCTCGGCTCCACTTCGAAGGCCTCGCGCACGCGGGCGAGAAAACCGCCGGTGTCCAGGCCGTTGAGATCCCGCACCACCCGGTTGTAATCCAGGATCTTCATCTGATTGTCAGGGAAGACGACCACCTGGAACCAGTTGTAGGGCTCCTCCCCGGTATGGGCCGGGTTGGCCGCCCGGCGCATGGCGGCCACCCGGGCTGCTGCCGCCGAGCGGTGATGACCGTCGGCGATGTACATGGTGTCCACCTGCGCGAAGGCCCGGTCCAGCGAGGCCACGTCATCCGGCTCGCAGATGGCCCAGAGCGTGTGGCGCACCCCGTCATCGGCGACGAGATCGTAGTCCGGCTCGCGCCGGGTCAACGCCTGCACCACGGAATCGATCTCCGGGCGGTGGCGGTAGGTCAGGAACACCGGGCCGGTCTGGGCATTGAGGGCATCGATCTGGCGCACGCGATCGTCTTCCTTGTCCGGGCGGGTGAACTCATGGCGCTTGATCAGGCCCCGCTCGTAGGCCTCCACCGAGGCCACCGCCACCAGGCCGGTCTGGACATGGCCGTTCATCTCCAGGCGGTACAGGTAGTAACAGGGGCGCTCGTCCTGGCACAGGATGCCTGCCTCCAGCATCCGCCGCAGGTTCTCCGCCCCCTTTGCATACACCGCCGGGTCATGCGGATCGGTCTGCGGCGGCAAATCGATTTCCGGTTTGGAGATGTGCAGAAAGCTCCACGGCCGGCCCCGCGCCCGCTCCCGGGCCTCCTCCGAATTCAGCACATCGTAGGGAGGCGCCACCACGTCGGCAGCATGCTCGGGCACCGGGCGCAGGCCGGGAAACGGGCGAATGAGACGCATGAACTGACTCCTGCAGGCCGTTGAGAAGGGACAAATCGGGGCGGCATTGTATACGAAGGGCGCCCGCCGCGCCCAGTGCGGCCCCGATCACAAATCCGTCCCCGCGGAGGGTCCGCCGCCGCCCCCGTCTCCCGCCCCGGGCATGCTATTATTACTGGGCCCGCATGAGCGCGGGCTGCGCCGGACGGGGCCAGGGACGCTCCCCGCGACAGACGCCCTCCGGCACCGGGCCAACACCTACTACGTGCCCTTATGGAAGCATCCGGCAAACCCCAGGACGGCGGCGCAGCATCGACCGCCCCACCCCTCTGGACCCGGCTCCTGCGGCGCTGGCGGCCCGCCTATATTCCCATCGCCTGGAAGCTGGCGTTCGTCATCACCACCCTCATCACCGGCGGCATGACCCTGTTGG